>JADYXQ010000181.1 GCA_021772135.1 Candidatus Obscuribacter sp. | reverse complement strand
GCACCAGCACCAGTGCAGCCGCCTGCCCCGACCACCTTTAACCAGGCGATGCCCAATCAGCGTCCTAATCAGCCAGCCAATCAGCCATCTCAGGCATTTAATCAGGCCTTTAGTCAGCCACCTGTGCAAGAAATGGCCGAAAGCCGACCGTCTCGACCGGCAGCCGGTGGTTGGCCGGCCGGGCCGCCACCAAATCCGTATGCGGCGCAAGATAGTGTCGCGCAAGCAGCAGCGCCAGTTACTAGTGCCCCTGCCTACCAGACTCAAAGTAAAATGCCCGCTCAAGCTCCGGCACCATCGGCAGTGCAACAGAGAATGCCGGTGCAGCAGCAATGGTTGCCACAACAACCGGCTGGTCAGGCAGCTGCACCTCTACCGAATTCTCCACAGGCGTGGCCGCAGCAAACCCAGAAAATGCCTCAGCCACAAGGTCAGCCCCAACCACCGCAACAGCCTCCGCAACAGTGGCAAGCTCAGCCATCACCGCAACAACATATGACACCAGCTGCACCGCCGCAAGCTCAGTGGCAATCAGCTCCAGCAGCTCCAGCAGCGGCACCGGCGCACTTTGCCAATATTCCAAACGTCGCCGTCAATAATTATGTCAACGGCAACAACGGTGGCAACGGCAATGGTAATGGCGCGTCGACAAACGCCATAGGTTATCCGATGCAGGGTAACGAACGTGAAGAAGCTGAGAAATACGATCCCGCTACAGCGTGGGACTAGTCAGGTGACTTGTCACTGTTCTTGATAGATTTGTTGGCTTCGCTGCTGTTTGCTTCCAACTGTGGTCGGGAGGCAATAGAGCGGCCATCTGGCGTTTCGACCCAAGATTTGAGATTTTCAAGGCGGCGGCGAATATCTTTGAGAATAGACGAACATGCCACTTGATTGGCGAAGGGCAGAAAAGTTCTTGGCTCACTGAATGTGTTTAAAGTTACTTGAGTACGCTCGCCATTACCTACAGGAGTCAGTACCCATGACCCTTCAAACGATTTCAGCTTTTCCGACGTAATCATAGAAAAGTCAATGCGCTTGTAAGGTGTTTCAACTTCTCTGTAGGTGCATTGAGCGTTCCCAATCAAAGGCAGCTCGCTAAAGTGTTCTTCAATCAGGGCGACGTTTTCGTGATGAGATACCAGTTTGCGTCTGTGCGGCTCTTTGACGCGCGATTCTTGAATAGCTTCAAAAACAGCCTGGGGTGTGCCTTCAATTACTACTGTCGATTCCACTCCATGATGAACTTTGTCATGGGCAAAGGCCGCTGTGTTCAAATTAGTACCTAAAAAAGCTGCCAGCGCAAATGCTAATACTAATAGTTTTCGCGCGGTTGTCATGGTGCTTTATGTCCCGAAGTCATGCCTTGATCAGGCAAACAGTGCGTTTTCTTTCGCGAAGAATCAAGCAACCATTATTGCCTATCTCTTCGCTTACTGAGATGTCAAAACTCTTAGGAGGATCCAGTTGTCATTAGTATATCACGTAAAACCCTTTGCCAGGGCCGATTTAGCCATTACTAGAGCTACTAATACTATAATGGGCAAGTTGATGGTAAAAATGTTTCAGTCTTGAACTCGGTGAGGTTATACGATGGCACGGCCTTATTCTAATTTAAAGGTCATGATACGCAGATCATCATTTGCGTCGATAGCCGCATGGTTACCGGGTTTCGCTCTGGCGACCCTGGCGCAAAATACCATAGTGGCGGGCGAAGCCAAGGCACCAGTTACGCACCAGGGCAACTCTTTTCTCGAAGCTCTTTTCCCCATCCTCAATAACATTGCTCTGGTGGCTTTAATCGGTGTGGTGATCTTTGGCCTGATCTGGCTGGTACAGAGAAAGAAAGGCGAAGACGTCACTACTGCTGAGGGTGAGGCGCAATCAGCTGAAGAGAAGGCCCCTGCTGAAACTGAACCAGCGTCTGCCAGCGAAACCGCACCGACCGCAGAATCCGTCACAAATTCCGAAACAGCCGATCAATCAAAAAGCGAAGTTGTCGCCGGCGGCGATAAAACCGAAGAAGCTGACGCGGAAAAATCAGTTTAGATTGACCTGCAAAATCCATCACCAGATATGGTGCTGATTTACTCCGCTAGTTTTCTGATGAATTAACGAGCTTTGCTTGGGCCAGTGCCCCGGCCGAATTAGGGTCGGTAAAGCGCATCGATATTGCCACCATTTCTCCGTTGTCGGTAGGTATGGTAGTAATGCGCAGCTCTACTTCGTCTTCTTCAACTCGAGTGATGAATTTTTTGTCTTGAGGCTTATCAATGGACTGTGGGTCGAGGCCGGCAATCACTTTATACGAACCAACCAGAGCGGCGTGTATTTCTAAAGGCAGCATACAGTCGGCAAGCAGCTCACCATGGAGGAAGTAGCGCAAAGCGACACCGCTGCCTTCAGGCTCAAGATGTATGTCCGAGCAGCGCTTCTGTGTGGCCTTACCAATAATCTCATGAGCCAATAGCATTACTGAGGCGTTCTGAGCCTCTTTCATGCGGTGAATATCAGTTTCTTCTTCACTTCCGCCCAGTTCGGATTCCACCACATCTTCTAAAAGTTTACGGTTTGCACTGGCATTCAGAGCACTCTGACTGGACTCAATCAAATGACTGGTGACGTTCGCCAGAGCTGCTTCCATGACAATTTCTGCTTGTGCCATCTTACTGTCACTAGCTAAAGGCACCACTTTCGGCTCTTCAACTGCAGTCGGTGGTTCTGCTACTGCAATTGGCTCTGCTACTGAGATTGGCTCAGGCGGCAGTGTTGGTTCAGGGGCAATGGTGGCAGCTGCGGGCTCCACAACTTCTGCTGCCGGTGCCTCGACTTTGGTCACAGTGTCAAAATCATCATCGTCATCGTCGTCGCCGAATAATGACTGCAAGTGTTTCTTCGCCGGCACTTTCGTCAAGGCCTTAGGGGGCTCTGCCGCTTTCACTTCAATTATTTCGGCGGCTGCTGTTTCAACTACTGCCAGTGCGGGCACTTCTGCCGAAATGGTCGCATCACCATTTTGACCAGCTACCGGCAGAGATGCAGGGGCTGCCGGCGTGAGGGTTTGATCGTCTATCACAAGGCCTTCGTAAAGCACCTGCATGCAATGTTCGAATTCATCAGCGGTGCAGACGAGCTTTTTCAAATGACCGCTACGCAACTGCACGCGCAGTGTGTCGAGGGCGATCAAATCATCTGGGTTGACCATAGCCACAGTAAATTGGGTGCCATTATTGGCCACCGGAATGAGTTTAAACTTGCGTTTGACTTCTTCAGAGACCAGATCGGCAATCTCACGGCTCGGTATGTTTTTAGAGAGGGCGATGAAATTGACGCCGAACTGTAGCTCAAGTGAGTCTTTAAGCTGGTGGTATGACACCAGACCCATGCGATCGAGAATAAGTGTGAGTCTGTCTCCGGATCTGACCTGCTCATCGAGTGCAGTAGCCAGCTCTTCAGGTGTAATGATGCCAATGTCGACCAACAGGTCGCCAATCTCGTTACCACCGACTGACAGCGGCTCTCCTGAAGAAATACTAGTAGGGCTCATGGGATGTCTGTGTGGAAAAGTAGGAAGCCATATACTCGTGAAGAAGCAAGAGTCATATTATTGATTTTCCCGATGAAAAATGCGGCTAAACCTGACTCAATGTAATGGGTCAAAAATTTCTAAAGGTAAGTCTCGGCCATTGAAAACATCTTTAAGCTTTGCCGGCCTGAAAAACTTTTGCATACGACTAAAGGCCTCGCTATCTACCGGTTCAAAATGTACTTCCAGCCTTTTAAGATGATTTAAGCTCTTCAGGCACCGCAGGCCGTTCATGGTTACTCTGGTGCCCACCAGATTGATACCGGTGAGGCTTTTTGCCGGCAACAATTTTATCAACCCCCGGTCGGTTATGCCCGAATTAGATGTGAGCTTCACGGTTTTCAGCTTTTCCAGCCTGGCTATGGTATCAATGTCGTTGTCTGTTAACTGGCAAGAATCCAGGCGCAAAACTCTCAGCTCCGTGCATCCGCCCAGGTCGGAAAAACCTTCTCTACCCAGGGTGTTAAAGCCCAGCTGAAGGTTCGACAACTTTTTCAGTTTGGTCAGGTACCTAAAGCATTTGCTGGTACACAGTGTTCTAGAGGCCCCTAAGAAAGTTAAACCGGGCAGCAGTTCACTGACGACTTTGACACCGCCATCTGAAATATCGGTGCGATCAATTTCAAGGTGCCTGACTTGGCGAAAATTTTTCAAAAAGCTCAGGTCGCCGTCTTTAAGCGGCAAGCTTTGCAGGTCAAGGAAATGCACGGGAGCTGAAGCTAATGAGTTGGTCCAGGTTTTGTCCGGCAGGTCGTCTATAAAGCGCAAAAGAAATTCTCGGTTGGCCGGAACTACTACTCGTCCTTTGGCCACAGCAAACTTTTGCCGGTGGGTAGCAGACATCTGTCCCTTGTCGTTGTCGTCGAACAATAAGACTGAGCCCACTACGCGATTAGCGGGAAAATTTAGGACTACTGCTCCGGCTGGTTCGGCCGCCGGCGCTGCCTTGACCGAAAATAACAGGGCCAAGGCCATCAATAAGGTCTGATAATGGCGTGGATTCTTTTTGACTGCAGCCGAGAGCATTGATTTAAATGGTTCCAATAACAATTTCAATTAATGGTTTGCCTGAAATCTGGTCGGTGACTATATCGCCCACAGAATAGTGGCAGCGCTCTTTCAAGCCGACGAAATCTACATTGACGTCTTTGATGTCAGAGGCGGCGATCACCTTGAAAGCTTGTTGTCCGGACTTCTTATCAAAACGCTTGATCAGCGCAGCGGCATAAAGTCGGCCTGCCGGACTGCCATTCTGGCAAATCCACTCGAGGTCAGCTTTGCTTTTAATTCCGCTTTTGCAAACAGAGCTAACAGCGCCGCTCAATTTGCCGCTTTTAAGGCCTGCTTCTTCCAGCTGTTTAGCCGATGCAATAGCACTCAGCTCGGGGCTCATCGCTCTTTCAAGCGGTTTTTCGCCCTTGCCCTTGCCCTGACCGTTATCAATTACCATTTCTACAGTCAGCTCAGGAAAAGCCGGCATCTGTGCCTGGGCTGCCTGAACAAAACAGAGCGATAAAACAAAAAGACCTTGAGACCAAATATTAGCTCGTGTCATTTTCATATTTATCGCTCTGTGATTCAGAATGCGGTTCTCTATTTTACGCCGATCAGATCTACTTCAAACACCAGAGTGGCATTTGGTGGAATATCACTGCCCGCCCCTCTGGCGCCATAACCTAGAGCTGGCGGAATTGTCAGTTTGCGTTTGCCGCCTGGCTTCATTGTGGCAACACCTTCGTCCCAGCCTTTGATTACTGAACCGGTGCCGATACTGAATTCAAAAGGACGGCCGCCGTGATCATATGAACTGTCGAACTTTTTACCGTTGGTGAGCCATCCGGTGTAGTGAACAATAACGGTCTGGCCGTTTTTCGGTGAGTCGCCTGAGCCAACTTTGAGGTCTTCGATTACCAGACCGGTAGGTGTGGTGGTGCTTGAAGTTTGTGTCATGGAATTTGCTCCGCTTGTAGTGACGGTATCTGACGTGGTGCCACCGCTAGCAGTGGCGTTGCTGCCCATTGGGTTGGCCAGGTCAGTCGCTGTAGTGGTAGTTGTTGTTGTGGTCGCTGTTTCCGCAGAATTTGAAGCATTCGAACAGGCGGTTGTTGACAGGCCGGTTAGGGTAGCCAACGTAAGAGCTAAAAGTGTTGATGCTGGCGCTAATTTACGCATACGAGTCCTCGATAGTACTGATTGAATCCAATCTGATAGGCCAAAGTTATAGCAGAACCGGCCGAGAATACCATTAGATGAACACGGAGGCGATACATTCGTAATCACCCCATTTACGCCAGCCTTCAGGCCGTAGATGATCATGACAAGTAAATTAAAAATAGATCTTGACCTGAAGAAGCCGCAGATCAACCACTCATGCCTAAAGTCACCCACAGTTTAGATGAAAACGCCAGTGACGCCGATGTAAAAGTCGACGGCCAGCTCAACAGTAAACTGGCCGATGACTCCATAAGCCACCGACTACTGGCATCAATGGGCACAGGCGACGCCACCAAATCGGCCGGTAATCTAACCAAGGCAGCAGTGGTGGTGGAAGGCACATTAACCGGCCTGGTCACCCATGGTTTGTCCGAAGCTGTGAACAATCCCGGACGTTTTGCCACTGAGATTTTAGGCGCTACCGCCCTTACCGTTGCTATGAAAGGTCCATCCTGGGTGAAACTTCCAGCTCTGGGGGTAGTAGCCGTCGGTACCTACTCCTTTGCCTCACACGCCTTCGATTCGGGTTTGAAGGCAATGTCTATCACTCAGAATATGACTGAAGGCAATCTTGCCGAAAGTCGCGCTGAAATCAGTCAAACCTTAGGTCCACTGGCCTTCGACTCGCTGATGATGGTAGGCGCAGGCTATGCCGGCACCAAATTGGCCGGTGCCTTACCGAAACGACTGCCTACCGTTTCATTTGAAATTGCTCCACAACTGGCTTTTGAAGGCGGCGGTATGGCAATGTCAGGCCCGCGTTTGCGTTTTGATTATCCTGCCGAAAGTGCGTCAAAAAATGTCATGGCCATGACCAAACACGGTGAAGGTGGCGGCACTTCAAGCAAGCACATACAAAAAGATGGCTACAAGATTGTTTCATCACGAGGTTCTCGTGGCGAAGACGTGCAGCTCGTTGATCAAATGCCCGCGATGAAACCTGTCGAGCTCCTTCACGGCGATCATTCGGTTTCAAATATTCGTGCCAACGGCAAAGTAACCATCGGTTTTCCCAGTGGCGAAGCGCGCATGTTCGAATTAGGAAAACCAATTAAACGCGTCACCGTGAGCGAATATGCCGGCGGTCAAAAACAATATCGCCTCAATGAAACGGCATTGCCAAATATGGAAGTAAATAATCTAAACCATGAAGTCAAAGCGGTTTTAGCCAATGGCGATAAAATGCACATGGTAGACAACGTGCCCGAGGGCTTTATGAATTTCAACCACAAAGATGGTCTGAAGTCATGGGTGGAATATTCAGGTCGGCTGGTTTTCCAGCTGCCAAATGGCGTTTTAACAGAAGCGGTCATTCCCAGCCAGATTGCCAATATTAAGCTGACCGAGCGCCTTGACGGCAGTAAGCTTTTTGAATTTTTGAATCCTGAAGGTAGTGTCTTACCGCAAAAAGTAGAGTTGCCTTCCACCACCGCGCAAGCAAAAACTTTTGACGAAATTACCCAGTGGCGTGATTTGAAAAATTACCTGGCTGGTCGTCCAAGCAACAATGCCGGCGGCGGTTTTGCGATGCACAGGGTCGAACCTGACGCCGGCGGCGTGGTGCACCAGCAACAAGGGCACAAAGAAGGCTTCCCCTTCTGGAATCCGAAAATCAGATCTCAATCGACAGAACGAGCAATGGCTCAGCATGTTGCCGGTGTAGACCCGCGCACCATGCGCGGCAACGACCTGGAATCACCGGCCGACATGATGCTCGCCCAGCAAGGCCACAGCTGGCTTACCAAACGTTATCTTGATGGTCTGGATCGGCAAGATAGCCCATTCGGAAATTTTTAAAACTTAGACTAGCCTATCGCATCTTTAAGAGCGCTGTGAGCCGCCAGATATTTGGTGGTAATCGAAAGCACTTTCGCTTCTTGAGTCAGCCTGCCATACGTATCTTGCAATTCTAAAAGAGCTTGCTGATCTTCGGGCACACCATACATGGTGCCGGCCACCCAGTAAGAGAGATTGAGCGGGTCGGAAGGCAAATCTTCAGGCATTTCCACTGTTTTGTCAGTGAGCTTGCCGCTCAGCTTGAGAATGTTTTTGATGCACTCTAAAACTTCCTCGGTGACTTGATTGAGATCTTCGCTACTGGGGCCGTCTTCAAGCCATTCGATCTCGCCTTGCAGGTAAGGCAAATCTTCTATGGTGCGCAAAACTTTAAAACGCCTGCGCCCCTCCGTCATGATATTCATGCGACCATCAGGAAGTTTTTCGCATTCTAAAATTTCAGCTGACGAACCAACTGATGCTGCTTGTGAGCTGTGCGGATCGTAGAGGAGCACACCGAAAATTTTGTCGCCGGTCATAATTTTTGCCACCATCTGTCGATAGCGCGGTTCGAAAATATGCAGGGGCAGCGGTGAGCCGGGAAAAAGCACCACATCAGGCAGCGGGAATAAAGGAATGATTTGAGTCGCCACCAAAATCTCCATAGCTATGACCGGCTGACATTGCCAAATGAAGGCGGCCTGACAGCAGTATAAGCGCAACAGCTGGGTGCGCATTGATCGTTTGCATTGACCGCATGAGTTGATTCTAGCCGTTCTTCCACAAGATCTCCCATCATTTTTACAAAATTGGCATTGGTACCGGCTGTGCTTGTGCGAACAAACTGCATACCAAGCTCGTCTGCCAGGTCTTTAGCTTCAGTGTCCAGGTCGTAAAGAATCTCCATATGGTCGGAGATAAATCCTATAGGATGAACCAGAACGGCTTTTACGCCACTTTCATGCAGTTTTCGCATATGGTCAAGAATATCCGGCTCCAGCCAGGGCTGCGCCGCTGGACCACTGCGACTTTGATAAACCAGCTTATACTGCTTAATGCCGAGTTCTGAAGCTACCCGATCGCAATTAGCCTGCAACTGTTTCACATAATCGCAGTTGTCGGCCATAGCCATGGGAATGCTGTGGGCAGTGAAAGCTACGTGTACTTCGGAGCGGTCTGCTGCAGTGAACTTTTCTAATCCCACTCGGACATTTTCAATATTGGCTAGAACAAACAGAGGCTGGTTGTAATAGACGGGAATTTTATCAATTTGCATATCTTCAGCCTGCGCCTCTATTTTGGCTTTTTCGATATCTTCCAAATACTGCCTGCAGCCAGAGTAAGAACTGTAGGCGGAAGTGACGAAGGTGAGCACACGCTCTACGCCCGCGTCTTTCATCCGCTTGAAGGTGAACGCCAGTAGCGGATGCCAGTTGCGATTGCCCCAATAAATCGGCAACGCTATTGATCGCTGCTGCAGTTCACATTCAAGGGCACCTATCAACTGGCGATTCTGCTCGTTGATGGGGCTCACCCCGTCAAAGCGTTCATAGTGATGGGCCACTTCTTTCATGCGCGCCTCAGGTACATTTTTGCCCCGCAAAACGTTTGCCAAAAAAGGCATCACTTCTGCCATTCCCTCAGGGCCGCCAAAAGAAAGAAACAGTAAGGCATCATATTTTTTCATGCCAAATTGCTGGTCAGAATATCTAACACTTCACCTTCTTTGGGAAAACGGCCGCTTTGTTTTTTGGAAAAAATTAAATTGCCGTCAACTTCGACTTCGAAAACCCCGCCTGCCGACTGATGTATTTCTGTTGGATAGTCAAGCAGCTTGTTGATATCGGCTGCCAAACTGACAGCCCGTGATTTGTAGCCTCAAGAACCACAAAATGTAATAGATACGTTAGGTTTATTCTGGTTGTCCATAATGTCCTCTCTGTCTTTTAATTGTCCAAAAAATCATTGTTGCGAATGTAGAGCTGAAGCTCTTCCAGATGGGTTACTTCTTCTAAAATCATGCCTTCGTACATCAGTTTTAGCACGATATCTTTTTGAAATTCGCGCAGCTGGTCTTCATACATTTGAATATGGCTTTCTTCCATAGCGATGTCTTCTTGCAGCATCTCGAGCAGGGTTTGCTCACCGGGCTCTTCCACTTCTTCCATCTTTACCGATGGATGACCGCCCAGGGCCACAATTTTTTCACCCAGATGAGTGGCGTGCAACATTGAACTTTGTACCAGACTACGAAAGAGCTTGACCAACGGACCGCGGCCTGGACCCAGGACGATGAACGAATGGTGCAAATATCTGACGATGCCGGCCAGTTCACGCTCTAATGCGTGGTTGAGGGCATCAATAACTTTTTTCTTGTCAACTGTTGTTTCCACAGCTTAATCCCCGCCTTATGCGATAAATGGTAGATATAAATCGATTGTTTAGTCCCATAATTTTAACTCACAGTATCAAATGCAAGCATTAGCTAATATCAAGAAGACCATCGCCGTTTCACTGGTTCTATGTTTGGTTTCCTTATCTTTACCGAGTGCCTCGGCTGCTCCTTCCAGTCAAAATCAGAATTCTCACCAAACAATCAGAGCTGTACGCCCTCTGGCTGGAATCTTGAACAACTCGGCCGTGCTTAACAGCAATTGCCCTGAACTGGTCACAGCTGAAGGTATTTTGGTTTCGACAATGAATGGCGAAGGCCGCGACTTGCCCGAAAACCACCTCAATTACAAGTTCAAAAATGACTTTGCTCTCTTCTTTCACCATATCAACAAGCAGAGTGAAGAAGACGCCAAGAAGACGCTTTATGTAAGCTGGGTAGCTTTCAATAGTGCGAAAAAAGCCGTCACCTTGACGATCAACGAAGAAGCTTCTTATCTAAGTCAACCTGACGCACCTTTCGTTGAACGTCCTGCTCTAGCTACTGATCAGGACAATAGTTTTTATTCGGGACCAGGCGACAGGCTCACGGCTGATTTTATACACGGCAGCGCCGGCAAAAATTTACCATTGTCAATTACAGTGCCTGCCGGTGAAATGGCTATTGTCAGACAAATGGATGTTCCGGTGGCAGACTTGAAATTTCACCATAACGGCCGTTCATTTTATGCTCGAGGAAATATCGACGGCGCATTGCACATGGCTACCATAGCCACTTTTTCCGAGCTTGGCCCTCCGTCCTTGAGCGAACTGGAAACTCTTTTGCAGCGTTCTGCCATGGCCCAACCAAGAGAGTATGAAAAGCTACCGCCTACTCCTGATGATTATAAAGGTCGTTTTGTATATGGCCGTGTGGCCGGAGTGCAACGCGGTGAGAAAATTGAAGCTGAGCACAGTCTCAGTCTCAATAAAGCCAGCGATGCCAGACGCAATTTTCCTATCAGTTCGCTTGTCAAAGGCACGTTCGGCACCGGTGAAATTCAAAGCGCACCATTATTGCGCCGCTATAATGACACTGCATTCAGTGCCCATGGTAATTATTGTGTCGATTATAAAATCACCATGACCGTACACAACAACGATTATATAAAACGCAAGCTCTATCTCGGTTTTGACTGCCCGTTTAAAACCGATCTAGACGAAATCAAGTATGCCGACTTGCCTGAAAAAGCGGTTTTCTTCCGGGGCTCTATAAAAGTATCCTCTGAAGACTATGAGCGCTTTTATCATTTTGTTTTGCACAAAGGCGAAGCGCTTGAGCCTTTTGAAAGTTTTGAAATAGAACCTTATCAGGCACGCACGGTGACCGTCGAATTGTTGTATCCACCAGATGCAACGCCGCCTCAATTGCTGAAGTTTTATAGCCCACAATCGGAATAATCTGCTCTCGATTTGCGTCCCGTGGTCAAAGGAGAAGACAGATACATACTCCCATGAAAATTTTTTGCTCAAAAAAGGGGCAAATAGTTCCTAGAATTACTAGCCTTGCTTGCTCCACCGCTGGTAGTGGCTAAAAGGCTCACTGGCGCCGAAGCTTCTTTTTGTCTTTGTCGTCACCCTTGCTATGCCGACCTTCTTTTCGTTTCTTTTCTTCCTTTACGTCGAGATCCACTTCTTTATCCGTCTGGTTCGTTTCATCGAGCAGCAGCATTTTCTCTGTGTAGGCCGCTCCATCTTCGCCTAACCGGACGGCCTCTGACACTCGATCTTTCTGGTCTCGCGAATCGACAATTTGTTCTTGTTGACTATGGGTGTTCACGTTGGACTCCCAAAGCTCCAGCAACAAGGCCTCTAGGTTCCGCCGCAGCTCAATCACGCGATCTTCCACGTTTTCTGACCATACCTGCACTTCCAGAGCTTCCCGCTGACGCTGAATCTCTTCACGTTGTTTCTGAATGTCAATCCTGCCGGATTGCGTCTTCTTTCTCGTTTCGCCTGTAAGACAGCGTTTAATAATGCGCCGTATCTCAGCATCAGGATCTTTACAGATACTGTAATCATGTTGATCCATGTACATCCAGGCGCCAAGCGCCTTACTGACCAAATCTATGGTCTCGCTCATTGTGCGCGTCAGCGGGGTATCTCGTGTAGCGAAGCAGATAATGGGCTTGCCGGCCTGTTCTGCAGTTGCACGCGCACGCGGAAGCAGCTCAAACATTCTTGATTCATCGAAGTGGACACCAATCATAATAAGGTCGAATGCTTGCTCTTTAAGCTTCATAAGGGCTTCTGCCATGGTGCTAACAGCAATGAACTGATACTGCTGTCCCAAGATGCGCTCTATGGTAGCAACAGAATCAGGCGTACCAGCGATTAAAATACGAGCGCCTGCGGGCATTTGTTCCTTCGACACCGCTGATCTTTCGTCAGGTCCAGCACTTACCAATCTCTGTAGCTCATCTGAAATCTGGTCAACTGGTAGAACGAAATCAATACTGCCTGACGCCCGAGCATTGAGAGGCATGGCTTCTACTTCAGCAGACATGTCCTGAGCAAAGGTCGTACCTCCCTTCGCCTTGATGTTCGTGCATCCCTCAGCACCGTCGCCATCATATCCAGACAAGATAATGCCGATCGCACGCGCCTCCATAGCCTCTGATAACGAAGCAAAAAATGAATCTATCGGCTTCCTTCCAGAGCGCGGTGACAAGACTTTGAATGTGTAGTTCTCAATTAGAAGATCCGCGTTCGGAGGACTCACGTAGACGTGATTCGCTCGGATTGGCATCCCGGCGGTAGCCACCATCACTTTCATTTTAGTGCGCTTCGACAGAATGTGAGCTAACTGACTATTGGCGTCGGGCGTAGTATGAGAAACAATGACAAAGGCCATCCCTGTGTTAGACGGCAGGGCGTTCAAAAGTCCCTTATATGCGTTAAGACCTCCGGCCGAGCCGCCAATGCCAACAATGAAGTTCGGATAAGGTGTTCCCATGAGTCACTTCTGGCTCTTTGGTTGTTTCGCAAGAATACTTTTACCAACCAACTCCTTCGGATTGACGGTACCATCCACTAGTTCTAAGACAATTCCATCATCACTCAAAATCAATTTATGGACGTCACTAGAGTGTCCCATGCCACGAGACTTAACAACATAGAGTCCTCGAATGCGTCTCTTACTCTCATCTTCCTCCAGTTCTCTAACGACGAGCCAAGTGTCAATTAAGGACGAGACGCCTACTTCGCCCGTGTTATTTTGTATGGTGGCTGAAGAAACAAGACTCGTAAAAAACCCTGTTATGCCCTTGGATTTCAAAATATCAATCATGCGAGTAACCATTGATTGAATCTCACGTTCGCTCCCTTGGCCAACAAGAGTTGTCAGAGGATCTATGACAACAG
>JADYXQ010000180.1 GCA_021772135.1 Candidatus Obscuribacter sp. | reverse complement strand
TTAAATTACGTCTCCCCTGACGAATTTGAAAACAGCATTGCAGCAGCATAAAAGCGGATTTGCATTTTTTACTGTCCGTGACCAGGGGGAAAGGTCATGGCCCGCACTCGTAGCGACATCGGACATACAGAGAAGCTGCTTTTCAATTAGATCAAAATGATTACGTAGAAACGGCGTGTCGGTTTTGTTATTACTTGAATTCATTATAAAAAATACAGTTCTAGCGCTAAAGGGTTCATATTAGCTTGTCAGTTGCACATCTGGCTAGCAAGATTCACTTGACTTAAAGATTTTTAGCTCGCTCAAGTCACGTTGTGCATTTCTATGCTTGCCTCGAGTGCTTGACTATGGGCGGTTTAGGATCCTCTTTTGCCGAATCCAAATTAGGACTGTTTCGGTGTGCACCGCAGATAGTATCATCATCGCCGAGAGATTGATTCGACGACCGTATCCCTTGCACCCTCTATTTCTGTAGTTGCCGTATTCGTACTCGACGAGCTAAGTTGATAAGACCTGTTTGCACCGCTTTAATAAATATGTCGTGTATATTTTGCTTTCTCAGGCATGCTGCCCAAACCCCCTCGGTATACCCGAGGGGGTTCAATATCTAGATGTTATGAGCCCAACTCACTGTGCGAGCCCATTCTAATGAGTTCTAAATTTTCCTTGTCAGGTTTGCGATAAATCAAAACCAGGTCAGGCAAGATATGGCAATCGTTGAAATCTTTCGATGAACCTGAGAATGGGTAGTTTTGAAATGCCTGCATACTTGCATGATTTCCGGCCGGTTAGCGTATCGGGTCCAGCCGGGTAGAGGTTTGATACCGAAAACGCAGATATTAGAGGACAGTTTACCAGAAGAATATCACGCAAGCCCTGGCAAGGCAGGCTGATTGCCTGCAGCTGGCAATTTTGGAATGCGCAGCTCAGTGCCAACTGCTATTTGCCGATAATCATCGAGCACGTCTCGATTTGCGTCAAAAATGACGCCGAATTTTGATTTATCGCCATAATATTGTTCTGCGAATTTATAGAGCGAATCACCCGCTGCAACAACTCGAAGGTCTTGAAGTTCAATAATTTCCGTAGCGCTCACAAGTTGATAGCTTTCCAGTGCAGCCTTGACGTTTTCCAGTGTCTTCGGGCTGTACGGAACCTTGTCTGGAAGCTTTGAAGCATCGGCCTTAAATCTCCGAAGAGTGGAGTTTGATAACTGCCAGATTGCCTCGGGCCCTTTTCTGTCGTTCTTCCATTTATAGGCCGTCAGATCAAGGAAACCTGTTAAGGGCAGAGTTGTATTTACAAGTGGTGCGAAAGGGTCTGGCCTTAAACTGAAAATCCGGGTGTTCGCCGAGATGTCCAGCGACAACCCAGCTTGCTTAGCACCAAACAATATCCATTCTAATGAACCATCAGATAAGCCACGAATATCTCCACCACCACCGACAGACCCATGAACCCCAGGAAACCATCGTTCCTGGTAAGGGGCGTCAATATGGTCCAGCTTAAATCCCGCCTGCGCATTGAGTTTAGTTAGGTCACCAAATAAAACAGGAGGGAATAAGACACGACGTTCATCTATCGCCACGGCATGTCGGGCACGTTCAATAAACGCCGTTATGCTCGGGTCATGAAAACGAAAGCCGCTGTTTATTTGACTAGTGCCCGGTATCGCGGCTGGTGCGCCCATAGCTGCTACAGTGTCCCACATGCCTAAATACTTGATGCCGATGAGCTGTGCAGTACCTTTTTCATAACCCTTAACATTTTGAATTCGCCACTCTTCGTCGCTCTCATCAATCAAAACATCACTTGAATAATCGGCGCGAAATTTTCTCAATGCTTCTGAGTTTCGGTCTTCATCCTTTACGCGTTTGTGATACAAGTCAATCGCGTTGTCTATTTGAGCAGCGTGCAGTCGGCGAATTGGCCCGACATGTCGGATGAGGCCAATAAACGATCTTGCTGTAAAAGCGCCGCGTGAAAAGCCGAAAATAAAGATCTCGTCCCCAGGATCGTAGTTGAAGATTAGAAATCGATATGCCTCTCGAATATTCTCAGCCACACCCCAACCTGATCCGCCGCCAGCTATTTTGTCGCAAAGGCTTATGGCTTTATCGAAAAAATCAGGGCTACTATCAAATTTTCCAGTGCCCACACCCTCATCGTAGTAGATGACTTGAGCAATGCCATGGCGGTCTTTTCGTTCTATGCTTGCGGCCGTAAGTACCACATTCGTAGGAGTGTTGGCATTTAGGGCATTAGTGGTTCCGTCAAAACAAAAAACAATTTTTTTCATGGCAAATCCTCACTAGTTTTGGTCGATGACCTTTTCACCTATTTAATGGTCAACACCTTCGAAGTCATTTCTCTCAATCAATTCATTCTTTTTTTTCAAAGATGGAACTGTTGCCATTCCATAATCGATAATTGTGTCAACAAACGCTTGAATCCCACAGCCTCCGCATTCCTGACTGCCCAATACGGCGACTACATACAGAGCAGTTGCATGGGCCGCATTGCCTCCGCTTGCAGTTAGAGCAAAGACAAAAGCCGGAGCGCACTCAATCATTTTCTTTCCGCACGGGATAGCACAATCAGAGAGATGTTCCTTGGCACATTCTAAAAATGCTCTTTTGTAGGCCGGAGTTCCGGCAGTGCCGATGCCATTTGAGATGATGTCCGGATCGAGGATGGCCGCGCCTAACACATCGTTATTTTTGTTCGCCACGATCAGCGTCTTAATAGCACTCTGATCTCTATCAGTCATGGGTTGAATTAAAAAAGTGTGGGGATCACAGCCGCGAATTATTGGAAAAATCCAAAACACTCGACTAGTTATCGGTATTTTGCAGATACGCATCTGGCCGGGCACGACATGAAACCCGACTTCTGATGCCCCATCCACTACCGCCTTATATTTCTCACTCAGCTCCAACTTAGTCTGCATACTAATTTCGTCCGGACCTGCAATTTTCGGCTTGCCCACCGAGTGGCTGATGAAAAAAGACGTGATGAACGACCGACCACTCCCCTGCTTGACTACGGCCTCATGATAACCCCCAGGCGGGATCTTTACACATTAAATCTCCTGCTTGGGAGTATATTGGAACTGTATAGGTTTGATTTGCGTCCCATTTGGGAGTAATATAAGTCCCGCCTCCATTGCCGGAGTACGTATGAGCAAGATTCTTGAACGCCCAAAGTCGAAGACCGTAGCCGCTGGCCTGAGAGCATTTTTTAAAATTTGCGCAGAATGGGATCTAAGCGTCGAGCAACAAATTCGCTTGCTCGGCATACCGGATACTACTTTTTATAACTTGAAGAAAAAAGCGATTGAAAATTCAGAACTCACAGTAAATAAAGATACGCTTGAACGAATTTCGTACATTTTAGGTATCTATAAAAACTTGCATATACTGCTTGCAGACGACGATTCAGCCAATAGCTGGGTTCATAAATCCAACACTGCTGAACTGTTCAAAGGTTCATCCGCTATAGAAAAAATGACCGGCGGTAACGTTTCAGACTTATATATAGTTCGAAGATATTTAGATGAACAGGTGAAAGGTTGGTAGATGATCGAGATCATCCGCGAGCGCCATTCAGACATTCAGTGGTGCCCATCCTGGCGCATCATTCCAAATCACCTGCCTAAAATACAGTTTTTTGAAAAAATTGCACCAATTGATGATTGGGACGAACTGCTCGCAATAGAGGCGTTGACAGATGAACACGCTCGCCACTTGAAAGATAAAATTGGCAATATTGAAAAAGAAGATCGTCTTACGGGACCAAATGTTGGTCAAATATTGGCACCATTTATTTTTTACGACAGCCCCGGAAGATTTAACGGCGGCACCAAATTCGGTGCCTATTATGCCGCCAAAGAATTAACAACGGCGATAGCTGAGACAATTTATCATCGTGAACGATTTCTGCGTGCTACAAATGAGAAAGCGCAAAACGTAGAAAACATAGCCATATCCGCTGATTTAAAAGGGGTTTTGAACGATGTTCGCGGAATGAAGAACGATCATCCGAAGCTTTATCATCCTGAGGATTATAGCTATTCGCAGTTAGTTGCTAAAGATCTAAAAGATTTAGGTAGCCTGGGTGTCGTTTATGATAGCGTGCGTCATGAAGGCGGTGAGTGTGCAGCAATATTCAAAGCAAGAGTCTTAAGCAACTGGCAGCAACAAAAGATACTTGTTTATCAATGGGACGGCTCTCGGATTGTGGGACACTTCGAGAAAACAAATGAAACGAGAATTCAGCCGAATAATTAGCGTTTGTCAGCTGGTGCCGCTGAACGCGCCCGCCCGTTGCCTGCATAGGAACAATATCCACATTGCTGTTTGCTACAGGGGTTGCCCTTTGACAAACCTGGGGCTATAAACCTTTTCAGCTACTAAGGGTTTGGCTCGTCGTCTAATGCAGCAAATAAGGAGTCGACAGAAGAAACCTTGGTAAGACGTCCACTGCGTGCTTCTTTCATTGCGGCGATGGTCTCGTCATTTGGATTTAATGGATCAAAGGTGTCCGTCCCACATGAGACGTGGTTGAATTTCTAAGTCGGTGATGATTTCCTGATTTGAGTTCTGTGGCTGTTTGCCGCAGCCGACACTCAAAAG
>JADYXQ010000179.1 GCA_021772135.1 Candidatus Obscuribacter sp. | reverse complement strand
GACTACGGCACCGGCTCAAAGTCCGCCCGGTTATCCGCAAAATCCGCTTTACGCTCAACCGCAAACGACATCTTACACAAATTTGCCGCCAAGCAATCCTCCAGCCGGTACTTATCAGGGCATGCCTTCCCAGTACGGCCAACAACAGCCTCAACAACAACAGCAGCAACAACAACAACAAGGGAATACTCCCTACCCGTATATGCAGCAGCCCAATATGCAGCAGCCCAATATGCAGCAGCCGATGCAAGGGCAAATGCCTGGTCAGATGCAGCAACAGCAGATGCAGCAAATGCAAAATATGATGCCGCAGGGCTATCCGCAGCAAAATAACCAATACCCGCCGCAAAATCAGATGAATTACGGCCAGCAGCAAATGCCGCAGCAATATCCACAGCAGTCTCCGGTCTACCCGCAAGAGATGATGGAGACAAAAATTCCCCTCGATTATCATCTGATTGATAAACGAGCAAATATTCTGTTAGGCACCATGCTGAAAGAAGCCGGCCTGATAAGCGAACCTACCCTAGAAGCGGCGCTTAAGCTACAAGAACTGGTGCGTGAAGAAAAAATGAGCCTGGACAAGGCGCCTGAAGTTTTGAAAAGACTGCACGCAATGGGCTCTTCGATTGATCAATATTTGACTAAAGGTGATTTCGATAAAGGCACCAGCAGTACCATGGGCGGTGGTGCCGCTAGACCTGCTCCTGCTGCGGCGCCTGCTTCTAACAAACCGGCTGCTCCGGCGCAAGGCCAGGGCAGAGACCTGAAAGGCGCCTTTGACATTTTACAAAAGGCACAGTTGCTCACCGAAAGTGATCTGACTACGGCCATGAATGTGCGCAAAAAACACGGTGGCGACATCGTTCAGATTCTCGAAGCTGCAGGCAAAGTCAACAGTAAAACAGTTGATGCAGCGCTCACCAGTCTGCCTCTCATTAGAGAAGGCCTGATGAAAATTGAACAAGTGATTATGGCTCTCAACTATTGCGAAAGAATGCGCGTCAGCTTTGATGATGCGCTTGAAGAAATGGGCTGGCAAAACCCAAGGAAACTCAGAACTGACCTACCTCTGTAAATTACTCTGGCATTGGTTATGTAGAGACTATGGGCAAAAACATTCTCCTTTTTGACGAAGACAAGCAGTTTTCTAGACTTGTCTCGTCCGTATTGGAAGGCAGAGGCCACACCGTTCTGCAGGCCGAGAACGACGAAGACTCAACTGGCGTTCTCAACCGCGAAGACCTCGATCTGATTATTCTCGCCAGCCCCATTAAAGATACCTCTGATGTGAGCTGGCTGGCTAAACTCAGAGCTGACGGCAATTCGGCTAAAGTTATTCTAGTCGCGCAAAACCAGAAGCATTTCGACACTCTCAAACCACTAGTAACACCAGATCTTTCGGTATCTCTGATGGTGTACAAGCCCCTGATTCCGTATATCTTCGGTGCGCAGATTGATCATCAGTTTGATGGTGATAAATCAGAAGCGGCCAAACAAAAAATGAAAGATTTCGAGACCATGTTTTTGGCTCTCGTGACCAAGTACGCGCGCGTATTGCCTACAAGAATTGCCGACCTTTCTCAAGCGATTGAGAAAGCTAAAGCTGATCCGGCCAATTTAGACCTCATAGCTGAAGTGCAGGGTCTTGCTCACAAAATTAAGGGCACGGGCGGATCGCTGGGGTTCAGGCAAGTATCGGACTATATGAATTTTATCGAAGAAGCAGCCATGGCTCTGCCTTCTCAATCAAGAGAAGAGCAGCTGATTGCCTGGGCCGAACTTGATAGAAAACTTGTAGAGGCGCAGCTAGCCGGCGAAGCTGAATGCCGTGAAATCAATCAAGCGGTCAGTAATACCGACGCCGTCAAACAAGTGCCCAATAATCCGGCCATGACCAGAATATTGGTCGTCGACTCGGACAGCGACTTCTTGGCCATTGTCCATGAACTGGGCAAGCAGAGATTGGTTGATATCATTCGCGCCACCAATCATAAAGAAGCAATTGAAAAAGCGGTGGTTTACGCCCTTGATGCCGCTTTGATTAACGTTATTCCAGAGCACCCTGATGAATCGTTCAGACTGGCACGGGAGCTGAGAGAACTTCCTGGCTTTGAAAATTTGCCGTTAGCATTCATATCAGGACAGGCCCTTATAAAAGACCGGGTGGAAGCGGCTCATGCTGGTGCTTCGCTTTATCTCGACAAACCACTTGAATCGGACGCACTGGAAAAAGCGGTTCAGCATTTAGTCAACATCAGACAGGGAGGCAGACCCCGCATTCTCATCTGCGACGACGACGAATTTTTCTGCAATACCGTGGCGCTCGTGCTTCGCAATGAAGGCATGATCGTGCGCATCATCAACGATCCGTCGCAAATTTTAGAAACCATGCAAGAATATCCGCCGGAGCTTTTGCTGCTCGACGTGATGATGCCGGCAGTAACTGGTTTTGAAGTTTGCCGCATGCTCAGGCAAATTCCGCGCTGGCAAGACTTGCCAATCATCTTCTTAACTGGTCAAGTTGGCGTAGAAGCCAGACTTGAGGCCTTCCGCTCAGGTGGCGACGACTACCTGCCCAAGCCTGTAGTCAATGAAGAACTATTGACCAGAGTGAAAGTGCGCTTAGACCGAGCGCGCATGCTTAAAGATCGTTCTGACAAAGACACTACCACCGGGCTGCTTTTAAGACGGGCTTTTTCAGAACAACTCTCGGCAATTCTGGCAGAAGCACAAAGGCTCAAAACCACATTTACAATTTGCCTGTTGGACGTTGATCATTTCAAAAAGGTCAACGACAGCTACGGTCACTTAGCAGGCGATAAAGTCTTAGCCGGTCTGGGTCAGCTTTTGTCCAGGCGATTTCGTGTGGACGACCTGCGCGGCCGTTGGGGTGGTGAAGAATTTATTCTCGCCTTTAAACGCGAGACGCTTACGACTATGCATTTAGCCGTATCAAGAGTGCTGGACGAGTTCACCAAACTAAAATATACCGGCGACAAGGGCGAAGAATTTTCAGTCAGTTTTTCCGGTGGCATCGCCGAATATCCGAAAGACGGAGAATCAGTCTTTGAGCTGGTTCAGGTCTCGGACAGACGACTTTATCTGGCCAAGAAACGCGGTCGCAATCAGATCGTTTTAGACGACGTTGAATGCGACGACGAATTGACGCACTAACAAATTAAAGCAATCTTCACTGTCCCTGGTGCAAAGCCAATACACGGTAAATCTGATCTAGATTCTCTTTAGTGGCCTCCATGCGACCAAAATTACCGCGAAATGTTTCAAAGGCACCATTGGTTGGAATAGTCGCATCAGTGAAGAGTATCCACTTTGATCCTTTTGCCGGCATGATTTTTTCTGAAAATTCCCAGCCATCAGGTTTATCTTTAGCAGTCTTATCATGAAACTCAAAACGCACGGGCATTTGCTTTTTTAGATTATGCCCCTTTAAAATTTAGTCGATATGGAAGCGCGCTCTTGGTGGGTGAAAGAATGAGATATCATCAGACTTTTCGTAGCCATCACAAGTACAGATACTGATAAACTCACTGTACGAATAAGCATTCTCAAATGATTTGGCATGAGCAGATCTTTGTACATTCACATCAAGGCCGTAAATGAGTTCACGCTTCGGAATCTCGCGTGGACCCTCTTTTTTAGCCAGTATCGCCAATTCTTCCGGGGTAAATGGCACACTTTCTTTGACCACCACTTTTGCGGTTTTTGTCATCAGCTCACGAATTTTATTGCTGAGATAATTCTGATCAGATTCAGGCGCGGCAAGGGCCAATTTCAAAATCGGCACCGCTTCTTCAAAACGTCCTTGATTAGTTAAAACCTGCCAGTACTCTGGTTTCAAGTGCGACTTGGCCGAGGGCTCGTTTGCAAATATTTTCGCCAGAGCTTGTTCGGCAAGATTCCAATTTTGCACATGCACCGCCGAATTATACAGCCCATAATTTAAATCGCTAGCTTGAGAGTCAAGCCCAACAGCCTGACGGTAGGCATCAAGAGCCTGCGGCCACTGACCACTCATTGAAACACTCCTGAGTTGGCACAGCGGGGCCCGCTTTGTTTGAGAGCCACTCAAAAAAACTTCCTCTAATTCCATCTAAGCACTTCACATTAACTTCACGCTAGTGCCTGGAGCGAAATTTGTCTAATTTCTTATTGCTGACAAAAAAGAGAGCCACGGTGGCTCTCTTTCAAACTAACTTCAGAGTCGGGTTATCTCAGCTATTCGTCGTCATCATCAGTGTGCTTCTTAGCACCTGCACCAGGCTTGCTAGTCGGAGTTGCATTCTGCTGATTCAGTTGACGCTGTTGCTGTTGCTGCTGCAGATAAGCTTGAGCGGCCGTGAATCCGGCTTTATAACCTTCGCCACCAGCCATTTGCATTGCTGCACCAAGTTTGTTGTAGGCACCTTGATAGTCACCGGCGTAGAGCAGCATTTGCCCATAAGTACCCTGAATATTGACATTACCGGGGGAGTACTGGGCGGCTGCTTTGAACTGAGCAAGAGCCGCACCCTTATTACCCTGGGTCTGTAAGAGATGGCCATAATTGTAGTGCAAAGGACCGTCATTTGGTCTCATTCTTATCAATGTCTGGTATTCAACACCCTGCTCAGCAGTTTTACCCATTTGCTCATAGCACTTGAGTAAGCTCAAATGGATTGTTTCTTTTCTGCTGGTGCCGATGGCCTGCGCGTCGGCTTGCTGAACGCCATACGTGAGAGCCAGTGCCAGAAGTGTGAAAGTTGTCGTAACTTTAAACGTCATTTTTTAAAACCCCTTTCAAGCTCAAATTATTGTTGACCACGGTGCAATTCGATAACTCTGTAGATTTGATCCAGATTTTCATCGGTTGCTTCCATGCGGCCAAAGTTACCGCGGAATGTTTCAAAGGCACCATTGGTTGGAATGGCGGCATCAGTGAAGAGCAGCCAACGGGAGCCCTTTTTAGGCATTATGTCGTCTGAGAATTTCCAGTCTTTAGGCTTGTCTTTTGCTGTTTTATCATGGAATTCATAACGCACAGGGAAGGTTCGGTTCAACTTCGGACCCTTCAAAATTTTCTCGATTTTGAAGTTGGCAATTGGTGGATGGAAGAAAGTTATATCTGACGATTTTTCATAGCCGTCATAGACGCAGATACCGATAAATTCGCAGTAGCTGTAAGCGTTTTCAAACGATTTAGCGTTAGCTGAGTGTTGCACGTTTACGTCTTCACCGTGCACCATATCGCGGTGTTCGATTTTGCGCGGAGTGACCTCAGCAATCATGCGATCTTTCTCTTCTTGTGTCAGTTCGCGCTTCGGCACTTCTTTGACAGTTTCGGTTTTAGTCATCAGTTCGCGTATTTTTGTCGGCAGGAAGTTTTGATCGGCGTCGGCCGTGACCAGGGCTTTTTTCAAAACTGGAATGGCTTCATCAAAGCGGTTCTGGTTGGTGAGTACTTGACCATACTCGGCCAGAAGGTGAGCCTTTGCGCTAGGGTCAGTTTCAAAAATAGTATCGAGCGCTTGGGCAGCAGTGCCCCAATCGTTCAAGTGAAAGGCGGCGTTGTACAAACCATAAAAAAGATCTTTGCTCTCAGGAGAGTTAGAGGCGTTAGCGATTGCCTGGCGATATGCCGTTAGCGCCGGTGCCCATTGACTTGATTTCGTTTGCTTTGCCGCTTCTCGAGCATTGCGTGTGACAGTGATTGAATTGAACAATCCCACATCGTCTAGATTTTCTAGCGCAAAGGCAGGGCTAAAAGTACTGAGACCCAAGCTCGCAGTCATCAATAGAGATAGACCAGGGGCAATTAGAGCCTTGTTTTTAAACCTTGAGGTTCTCTTCTTCATATGAATGTCGATCCTTAACTTAGAAGCCAGCAACTTATTGTTTTTTATCAGACCAAACGATGCGTCTACAAACCAATCCTAATAGCCCATTTTCCACTTTCTACAGTTTTTATGCCACTTGACAGTGATTTCTTTGGCTATTTCTTACCATAAACAAACGAACTGAATCAGCAAAGGCGGAAAACCCTGAACTCGACCCCAACTTCCGTTTGTTCACAGAATTACTTAGACTACGGCCAAACTCCAAATGTTTCCGTTTGCAACCAAAAACTTAAAAATTACCAGGAGCCACCACCGCCACCGCCAAAACCACCGCCGCTGGAGCCACCAGAAAAGCCACTGCCTCCTGAACCGACCGATGAAGTCTGATTTGAGGTCTGCACCGCCGTTCCCATAGAGTCAACTCCTGAGCCCATATCGCGCACAAAGGTATGAGGATTGAACATGTAAGCAGGGTCGGAACTGACGTACCAGGTGGGTGCAGTAACAGCTATGCCTTCAAAGGCACTTGCCCAACGATCAGCCGCACCAAGCACAAGGGCATAAGGAAGTAAGCGGCCGAAAATAGTGGGATCTTTATCAGCAAGAATCTTGATTCTTTGTTTTTCGGCTTTGTCGACAAAACGGGCAAAAGCCAGTGATTGTCGTCTCAAGCGCACGCCTTCGAGAGTTCGCGCAGGCATGGCACCAGCAAACAAGAGAAACAGAATGCCGCTAAATAAGGTGCCCAGCACCAGTGGTATCCCGTTCATAAGACCAGACGTGAAAATAAAGAAGGGAATAATTATCAGCGCTCCACCAATGCTTTTGTAGGTCGTGCGCGCGCCTTCAGGATTAGCTCGGAACCAGCCCTTATCAGCCATGCTGTCATAAAGTTGTTTCTTGAGCAGTGCAAGATTGATAGCAGCTTCTTGTTTCAAGCTGGAAAGATTGACGAAATCATCAATCCGACCTGTAGCAGAGCGGAAAATTGATTGCAGCATTTGGCGCTCAAACGCCTTGAGATCGACATCACTTATGTTTTTACTGAAAACGCGATCTTTATCAAATGAAAAAATGCGCTCCAGCTGAAAATCTTTAGACGAGCCCCAGAAGCCGGGTTTATCGATTTCAACAATTTTCAAATAGCCCCTAGCGGCCAGGTCAATAATAATCGAAATGATATCGTTGAGATCCGCACGTTCATCAACGATTACTCCCATCTCAGCGGGAGACAATTCTTTGGGCGGTTGCCAATCTACTCCAATGGCGCCGGTGGGCTCTTCATCAGTACCGAGATGCCTCCAGGTTGCATACAAACCAAGGAAGGTCAAAGCCGGAAGAAAAATGGCCGGCCACCAGTCAACCAGAAACCAACCAATCTCACTGCCTATGGGCGGGGGTGACACAGAACCCTGCGGCAAACCCACCACCACAGTCATTCCAGTGCCAGGTTGAAGATTTAAAGCCTTAAAGAAAAGCTCATTGCCGACTTTCTTTTCAATCATACCGATACTACTATCGGTACCACGCGGGCCACGAAAAGATTTTGTTTGAACGTCCGCGGACGTAACTCCCTTCGGCAATTTCAGCGTCAAACTGGCTTCTTGAATGGCATAAGGCCACTGGTCACCTGTGACGTTCCAGTAAATTTCTGGTTTCTTGTTGAAAAAGTTAAGTGCTCTGTGCAAATTGTAGTCGATAACATAAGTGCGCCTGCCGGTCACTTCCTTATCGGCAGTGCCAATCTTGATATTGACGTCGGTGCCCTGTTTGCTTACCTGATAAGGCACCTTCTGCTTATTTTCATCGACTACTGAATTGAGGCGAAAATCAACTGCATAGTTAGCACCATAGCGCGAGTATTTGACTGGCATAACGCGAAAAATGCCATGCCTGGGTTGGGAAAAATTGGCATAAATTTTCTCCACCACATGCAGTGAGCTATCTTTTGCCGCATCTATAGAAACGTCCATGGCATCAATTTGATCAGCCAGGCAGCACGGTGCAAAAAAGGCCGAAAAAGATACACACAGGGCCAGGGGCAGCAAATTTGACAGCTTCATTGTCTCGCTCGAGATGGGGCCTTCAATTATATATGGTCGCCACAACTATGGGCTTACCCAGACAAAGATATAGGCATACCCTAACTTTTGCTGGTGAGCGATGGTGCAAGATGAATATGACGGCACTCTGATGAAAGCGCTGCGCTATTAACTGGACAAACCTATCTTCTTTTGGAAACCGACAAGCTATGACCGCAGGCGTTGATAACAGAGCATTACTGGGCGAGCTGTTCTACAAAGCCGGCTTGCTTAAAATTGAGCAACTCTGTCAGGTACTCTGCACCGCCCACAAGAATAGCTTGCCAACCGGGCGCGTGCTCGTGATGATGGGCCTTTGCCGTCAAAAAACTATGGAAGCGGGCCTCACCCTGCAAAACTTGATCAGACAAAATGTACTTGCCTACGACGTAGCGACCAGAGCCCTGGCGCAAGTGGCCAACAGCAAAAGCTCTCTTGCAACTGCATTACAAGAGCTTGGTTGGGAAGGGGACGTTGATCGTGACCAGGATAATCTCGGCACAATTTTGATTGAAGCGGGAATTCTTACGCAGAAAAGTATAGAAGATGCCCACGGCCTCAGCCGTCACGTTGGCCTGCCACTAAATAGAGTGCTCGTGCTTCAGGGGCTGCTTTCACCCGGCCTCTTAGGTGCGGCCTTGAGCGCCCAATGTCTTATTAGATGCGGACGAACAGAAAGAGCTGAAGCCATCTCCGCTCTTAACTCTGCCACAAGCCTGTCTTTAACTACAAATTCGAGCTGTGACATTGCTTTGCTCACAGCCCCTGAGCCATATTTGCGTTTGGACGAGCTGCTATTGCTATCTGGTTTAGTAATGGATCGCGATCTGAAAGTCTTCTATGCCAAACAAGAAAAAGAAGGCAGCAACCAAACTCTCGGTCAATACATCGTCGAAAGCGGCATGTTCAGCTCGGCACTGATTGCCTCGGCGGTAAGGCTGCAAACCATGACTGCCAAACACGAACTCACACCAGACCGCGCAGCCCGTGCACTGAAACTTATATTCACTAAAAATATTTCGCTGACAAAAGCGCTTAAAGAAATGATGCGCGAGGGCGATCCCTACGACGGTACAATCACCCTTTATCACCTGCTGCGTCTGTCAAGTCTGGTCACCGCATACGATATCAGAAGGCTAGGGCACCTACCCACCCATCAGATTGACGGCCGAGATCCGCTAGAAGAAAGATTGCTTAAAACAGGCATTATCAATAACTCGGCCCTTGATGCAAGCAAACGCTGTTTGCTTTTGACAAGAGAAGGATTTCTTACTGCTGAGCAAGCCATGATTGTCCTGCATCACTGGTCATGGAGCGGCGAGGGTCTGACCAAAGTTTTGGCAAAACTGCAGTGGGCTGACGGTAGAAAAATGCCTTCATTAAAAGCGCTGGCATTTAGCGGTTAGTCTTTGTTCTAAAATAAAACGATAACGTTTTAGCTTGGTGATAGCTATTTAGAACTTTGACAATTCTGAGAATCGAATCTTTGGCTATCCTTTAGTTCTAGCAGGTCAGCTGATCGACTATGCCCGAATAGATCAGAGGTTCGTCCTCTTTGCCTGGAACATCAAAGATGTCTATCTGGTGTCGTTTGCAATCGGAACTCCACATGGGATCGCTCATCTTTAACTTTCGAGCCGGAGACGGCAAAAGACTTGCCTCCGAAACCGAAGCCAGAAGGGCGATAAAAATCGCTAATTTGGATAATCTGCACATGGGCACCAAATCCGTAGCAAAGTCTACTAATTGCATAATAGACCAGTCACAAAAATTCGCAAGCGCCCGGTTAAACGCATTGATCTTTTACTTAAAACCCTGGCCCGCATTCAGCCGCGCGATTCATTTAAATTAGTGATTTTAGCCGGAAGTAGCTTTGCCGATTTTGAAGACGAAGCTGACCGTCTCGTTTTCACGAACAATATAATTATTCGTGAAAACGTTCTTGAAGTGGAAGAATATTTGCAAGCTGCCGATATGACGTTATTCACTTCTGAAAGCGAAAGTTAAAATAATTTTTCGTCAGCTTTAATTGTGCCGCGTTATGAAAATCTCTATCGAGCGCTTGTCAGCCATGAAGGGGCAGTGCATTGTCTTTCAGACTGTTTTTAGGTCTTGTCTTTAACTCTTGTTTAGCTCACAACCCAGGCCAGACCGAGTAATTTCACGGCAATGTTGGTTTTCTTTGCCGCCACAGAAACAATCTCAAGCTTTTCATTGACCGGATCAAACTTAGCAGCAATTGCTTGAGTTTCAGTTTGAAACTCACTATTCAAAAGCTGCAGCTGTTCACTTAAGTTAGATACATTGTCTTCTGCTCGGCCCACATCTGCTTTTTGTTTAGCGGCCCTCCCCATGGTACGCGCGGCAGAAGCGGCCTTATTAAGAGTAGACGTGCTCACCGTCTTGCGCCCCATGAAAGCACCCAGTACCGTGCTGCCAATGGCGAGGGCGGAGTTCAAATCATGTTGTCTCGCTTCAGCTTGCTTGGCTTCAACTCTTTGCTCAGCCAGACGCAGCCTCTCTTGTAGTGCATTAATGCGACTGCTGTATTTTTCGCGCAGTTTACTGACGGCTTGATCACGTTTCTCGAATGCTCGCTGCTGCAATCTAATGCGAAAATCTCGCTCGAGTTCATTCGGTTTGCTGGTCACTTCAGTAGCCGGGCTAGACAATATTTTGCAAGGCACACTGGCAGCCAACCAGGTAGCAAACTCTTTGTTCCAGACTTTATAGTTAGCAGCTTTAGTTAATGCCGACGCCGGTTCTTTAAAGGTATAGGTTGAGTCGCCACTTGTGGGCAGTTTAGCCACGTCAACTTTGATAGATTTGGCTTTACCCCAGTCAGCCGGAATTGAATTATCGGATACAGGTACCAGATAAGTTTTCTCAATGCTGTGATCAAGTTCGGCTCCGGCATCGACATAGCGAATTGAGGCAGAAGCTAGTAGAAATGGCATATAGACGCGGTCAGGGGGATTGCCAAATGATGCCACATCAGCAGGAATGAAAAACTGGGGAATTTCTGACGCCACC
This sequence comes from Candidatus Obscuribacter sp., assembly GCA_021772135.1. Classification (GTDB taxonomy): domain Bacteria; phylum Cyanobacteriota; class Vampirovibrionia; order Obscuribacterales; family Obscuribacteraceae. The sequence goes on along the minus strand of JADYXQ010000179.1, from coordinate 21,538 downwards.
ACCGGCGGTCTTGCTGCGGCGACTGTAGGCTGGCTCAATGTTTTTTTATCCAACTCAGATTGGCCGACTGAGCTTTTCTTTTTAGCCTTGAGCGGATCCATCAAGTCTTTATTTTGTTTGCGGTTAAGCGGCCCCCGCAAATAAGACATGGTAAAGCGAGTTTTAAAAATTACCGGTCCGTTTTCATGCACATTGTTCATGAGAAATACTCGGCTACCAAGCCTCCCAAGCACATCTGAAAGCGAGTTGCCATCGAGTTTTCCGCCGGCTTCTTGCGAAGCGCTCTGCAGGCCTTCAATCACTCTCATTTTGTCGCGTTCAGTTTGCAATCTGCCGATAAACCAGGTGCCTGCATTAGACAAACCTTTGTAATCTATATCGACAGGATTTTGCGTGGCCAACACCAGCCCCAGACCAAAAGCACGGGCTTGCTTGAGCAAAGTCAAAAGCGGAGTTTTAGCTGGTGGATTGGCCACAGGTGGGAAGTAACCAAAAATCTCATCCATATAGAGAATGGCGCGCAGACTGGTGGTGCCCGATTGACTGCGCATCCATTCTAAAATCTGATTGAGCAAGAGAGTGACAAAAAACATGCGCTCACTGTCACCAAGATGCGATATAGAAAAAATAGAGACCTTAGGCTTGCCTTCTTTATTCCAGAGAAAGCTCCCAATATCAAGCGGTTCGCCCGAAAGCCAGACATCAAAACCAGGCGCTGCAAAAATATTATTGATAGAAATGGAAAGTTCAAAGCGCTCTTTAGCAGGATAGAAAGACTCTAGATCAAGAGCGCCCACACGCTTCATCGGTGGCTTTTGAATCAATTGCACCATATCGAGCAAGTTGACGTCCTGCCCATTTTTCCAGCAGTCGGCAATGATGGTGGCGATAAGAATGTGTTCGCGACTGCGCAGTGGATCTCCGCTTATTCCTACTAAAGTAAGAATGCAAGTTGTGGCAGCAAGAATTTTTTCGCGCAAAAGATCGGCGTCATCGGCGATACTTTGATCAGGTTTTTTTAAAGAATTGAGAATAGACACAGGCAGACCAGAACTGGCTCCAGGTGTGTATATATTAAAATCGCAACTGGCTTTAAGACGACTGATGCGCTCGCCGTCCTGTCCACTTTTCAAAAGTCCGTCGTGCCACAATTTTGCTTGAGCCGCGGCGTATTCTTCTGAGCTCTGCGCATTTCGGCGAGCAGCATCGGCGTCTATCCAGGGTAAGAAATCTTCGCCGCGCAATTGCGGAAAAGTGAGAAGCAAATTGCCGATATCGCCTTTAGGATCAATGGCAATTACAGGAATACCGTCAATCGCCGCTTCTTCTAATAAACCAAGACAGAGGCCGGTTTTGCCTGAGCCGGTCATACCGATGCAAACTGCGTGAGTGACCAGATCTTTGGCGTCGTAGAGCACCAGTTCGCTATCACCCTGCGAGCTCTCACCTTTATTGATGTCAAATTTTTGACCAAGATAGAAAACGCCCAACTTTTCAAAATCAGACATTTCTATTTTCTCCAGCTTTACCAAAATCGCAGGCGGCGGCATTGCAGCTCTGCGAGAATAACCACTCGAACAGCCCATCTTCGGACAATGCTGTAAGCAGCGTATCGTGCCCCATGCCATCGTATTCGGTTTCAAGGGGTGCAAAACCTAATTGCCGCAAACCGCTAACTACAGCGCGAGTTTCATCGATTGGACAAGCCTGGTCTTCAGTACCCTGGAGGAACCATACTGGTATATTACCAATACTACGGGCTATGGCTTCAGGCCTGTCATGGGCCACAAACATAGAGTCAAAAAGCGCCTTTTCGTCTGCGGGCAAAGCTGCTGGCGCTTGCGCTCCTATCCAGGTGATGCCGGGGGCGATGCAGACCATAGCGGCGATTTTGCCCGGATGCTTGGCCGCTAACCAGAGATTGCTTGAGCCACCCATGGAGTAACCTACAAGGTAAATTCGCCTGGGGTCAACGGCGTACTGAGCAATCACCTGGTCGATGGCCTGGATCACGCGAGTATCCATGGCACCGTAATAGGCGCGGTGATGGTCGTCGCATTGTGGAAAAATCACCAGGGCAGGCAACTGTAAATCTTGAAAGGCCGTCTCGAGGCCTTTGAGCACTAATCCTGGATCTGTGCCCCGTTCAGCCGAACCATGTAGAAAAACCACCAGCGGAGGATTTTCAATTGCTTCAAAATTATTAGGAAAGAAAGCGACAAACTCGCGCGGAGTGCTGCCGTGGGCATTAGGCAATAATTCAAAAGCCATTTTTGATTCCAAATATAGAGAAGCTTTAGCATTATTACAGCACCACCGGCAATTTACAAATGCTCAAGAAACGCTCACTGTTTGCTTATTTGCATCACATTCGGTGGCATTTGATTTTAGAAAATGGCTGCTCTCACTGTCGTGCTTTAGAAGCTGGCGACCATCGGCCTGGCACCCAAGTTCAGAACTCAAGAGACAAACTTCGCGGTGTAACGATTGAGTCAAGCGCTTGCCGGCCGCAGCGGCATTGACGGCCAGTTCGCCAATATATTCAGATACCGAAATGGCTGCGCCAAATTTAAAAAATGCCTGGCCATTTTCGTAACGAATGGCGGTAGGAATAATCGGCACCTCCAGATTTTGCTGATGAGCAGCAAAAGCGATGCGCGCTATTCCCTTTTTAAAAGGATGAGTGTGTCCGTCGTAAAAGACATTGCCTTCGGGAAAAATTACCAGAGGCTCGCCTTTTCTAAATTGCCCGAGCACATGGCTGACGAAATCAAGCTTTGGGTGAGCAGGGAAGGCACCAACTTTGCCCAATAGAAAGCCCTGCAATCCAATCAGTTCGTTTGGTGACACCATGAAATTGGCCGGACGATTGACAACAGTGCCAAGTGTGGGGCCATCCCACCTTGATGAGTGATTGGCGATACAGATATAGGCACCGCTGGCTGGTAAATTTTCTCGACCACTGAGGACCACGCGCTTGAAGTGCAGAGCGAGCACTAGTTTGGTCAATAGTGAAAGTATAAAAAATGAGATTGGACCTTTGCGATCTTTCATTGCTGATTGCAAGAGTCGCAGCGAATTTTGATTAGATGACATACAGCCTCCTGATTGCATATCATCAGGTTATCGCCAATAGCCTGCGGGCAATAAGACCGGTAAACAGTTTATAGACTGTTAGTGTTTGCCGAGGGGTTGCCGCCCATGCGCATCAGAGCCACATATACAGCCAGAGACGTGAAGAAACCGACAAACCAGCCGTAATCATAAAAAGTTTTGAGAGCAGGAACCAGAGCGCCAATCCAGGCACAAGCGCAACCAATCACGGTGGCGGCGACGGCCTTGAAATTCCAACCGGACGTATACGTGTATGATCCTTCGGTTAGGTAGAGATCGGCCAGATCAAGCCTGGTTTTGCGAATAATCCAGTAATCGGCAATTAGCACCCCTGCAATAGATCCAAGACCACCGGAATATCCCTGCAACCAGACAAAAATGTAACCGCTGGGGTCAGCAATCAACCGCCAGGGCTGCATTAGCAGACCGACCAGGCCGGTTATCAAACCACCCGTTTTAAAAGTAATCAGACGCGGAAAAGCATTGGCAAAATCATTGGCAGGTGACACCACATTTGCGGCTACGTTCACCGACAGTGTTGCCAGCGCCACAGTAAACATAGCAATGGCCACGACAAAGGGCTGGTCCTGACCGAGGCGGCCAATCAGCTTAACTGGGTCCCAAAGCTGATCCATGGCCACTGTAGGAAAAATTGTCACAGCTGCCGAAGTAATCACCACACCCATAGAAGAGAAGGTCGCCATGGCCGTCGGCAGGGCAATAATTTGACCGGTGGTCTGCTCTTTTTGCGATCGACCAAAGCGGGTAAAGTCAGGCATATTGAGCGAAAGAGTGGCCCAGAATCCGATCATGGCAGTTAGCGATGGAATAAATACTTTCCAAAAATCAGCCATGGTGGCAAACTTGCTCTGCTGATGCAAGAGATCGCCGATACCATGAGCACGGCTCACAGTCCAGCATAACAAGGCAAAGGTCATCACTAAAACAAATGGGGCCGCCAGACTTTCAACTTTTTTCAAAACGTTCATGCCGCGAAAAACAATCAAAATATTGAGGCACCAGAAAAGCAAGAATGACAGCCATTCAGTGCCTGTGTAATCGAAATATGGGCCACCCAGGAGAGTATGCCAGTTAACGGCACCACCGCTTACGGCACTACACAGAGCGTTAAACATGGTGTCGAATGCTTGACCGCCAATCCACGCTTGAATGCCGAACCAGCCGCAAGCAACCAGAGCGCGCATCAAAGCGGGAAGGTTAGAACCCATGGTGCCATAAGCCGCCCGGGCAAAAACAGGAAATGGAATACCGTATTTGGTGCCCGGGTGCGAGTTGAGCAAAATCGGCACCAGCACAATGGTGTTGCCGAGCAAAATAGTAAAAATGGCCTGACCGGCATTCATGCCCGAGGCAATTAATCCAGAAGACATCATATAAGTAGGTATGCAGGCAGCCATAGCGAACCAGAGAGCCACATAGTTGTATGTTGACCAGTTGCGCGCCGCAACCTTCACCGGCGCTAAGTCGTGATTATAAAAAGGGCTGCTTTTAATCAAGCTGTCATCGGCCAGCTCCACTCTTCCATCAGTATGCTCCACCAGCAGATGACCGGCTTTAACATCTGAAGATGACGCGCCTGACTGGTCTGACATCGATTGAGCCTCATTAGATTGGATAGCCAGCGCACAATAGTAGCTTATAAGTGGTAGAACAGTAATTGGGAGCAGTTAGAGGCAGAGATATATGAAAAGCAAAGCTTCAGAAACGGCCGGTAAAAGAACGGCGGCAACCAGCAAGGCTGCAAACGCCAAAGCCAGCAAAACCAGTAAAAAGGCAGTCATGCAGGCCGATCCGCTGGCGAGCTGCCCGGTGGACGGAGCCGGATGGTGTCCCTATCCATTTTCAATAGCGCAATTGAAGAAAAGACTGAAAGCTAAAGCTGCCGGGTTATAAGCAATTGCGAAAAAACATTCTTTGTCTCGTTGCCTTCCTGCAAACTTTAGTTTTATCAACTAACTTACCAGCGTCACAATGCCTGGCCTACACCATTGAAGGCAAAATCGAACACCAGGAAGCTTTGCCCAAAGTGGAAAGCGCGGTGCGCAAAGGTGCCAAATACCGCGTCGGAGTCAATGATTTTGAAGCCGCCAATAACTGGGTGCAGGTGCCCGCATGGCTTTCCGGCACATGGATTGTGCATGAAGAAACCGCCGTTTTGCGCCATGATTTCAAAACCGGTCAAATAGACCGCCATCCCACTACATTTATTACTACTCAAGAATTTACTTACGGCAATCAGAAAGACCGACAGGGCAATATCTGGCACTATATCGGCGTGCCTTACACTTCAAAAACTCGCATGGCCACCACCGAAGACTTTCATGAGGTAAAAGAAAAAGACTTTTTAGTGGCCACTGAAAAACAAGTGCAATTCCGCAGCGTGGTCACCGTGGTGCGCGTCAGCCATTTGAGCGGCCGGGTAGCGCAATCTTTCCAGCAAGAAAGTATTACTGGATACAAGCCTGTGTCAGACGGAGTGATTCAGCTGACGGCATCGACTAAAACTTTTGACTCTGATGGCAATGCTGTTTACCAGCAAGATAACCAGGCCCGTATCAAGCGCTATAAACATTATGCCGATGTGGATAACAAAGACGGAAAAAACTTGAAAGAGCTGTTCATTCAATATTTGACGGCTAAAGGCTTGACTAATTTACTGCCCTGAACGGGCGTTCAAGGCTTTTTGTAAGGCATGAAAGAAAGAAAAGGCTTGCCTTCCCAGGCGCCGACGCTTACTGTAATCGGTCCGACCGGATCAAGCTTGATCACAATGGCAGCACCGCGCGGGCCGGCTTGCCTGCTCATAGACACCAGTTGGGAGCCATAAATCCAGCTCCAATCGACAGAGCAGACTGCCTCAGCTAACTTTGGCATGGTTTCGGCCGCTTTGATTTCGGTGGCGATACTGAGCTCGTCAGGCAGATTCATGGCGCTATCGCCCTTTTCTAAAGTAGCGCTCAGGACAATGCCTTTGCCGTTGGCGAATGTTAGCCCGAAGCTGTGCAAAGAACTTTGCGCTTCCTTAAGTTCGGCTCCCTTAAATTCGGCAGTGACGTTGTCGTTTAAATCAGCAATCATCTTTCATTCGCCCTTATTAATATCAATAGCCTAGAATAATAACCGGTGATTGATTCTTTGGACTTATCTTATTCTTTTTGCGGTGACCTTTGACAGACATGAATTCGCAGCATTATGACGTTGTTATCGTAGGCGCCGGCGGAGCGGGTATGATGTGCGGCAGCATTGCCGGCAAATTGGGCCGCAGCGTGCTCCTTATCGACCACAGCGAAAAAATCGGCCGCAAGATTCTTATATCAGGCGGCGGCCGCTGCAATTTTACTAACGTCGGAGCCAGGCCCGAGTCTTTCGTCAGCAAAAATCCGCATTTTGCCAAATCGGCCCTTTGCCGATATTCGCCGGCAGATTTTGTCAAGTTGGTGGAAAAGCACCACATACGCTATCACGAAAAGAAATTAGGCCAACTCTTCTGCGATTATTCAGCAGAAGAAATAGTAGATATGCTCGTTAAAGAATGCCAAGACGGCGACTGTCGCTTTTCAATGAACACAAGCGTAAATGGTATCAGACCTGACGAAAGTGGGCACAAACACAAGCGCTATAACATTGATACTTCGGCCGGGCATTTCACTTGCGAATCGCTTGTGATTGCTTCTGGTGGTCTTTCCATTCCTCAAATCGGTGCCACCGGATTCGGTTACGAGATCGCCCGCCAGTTCGGTTTGAAAATTGTGCCGACGGCACCGGCGTTAGATGGCTTCAGTTGGGGAGATTCAGATCTGGCGCGCTTTACTGACCTATCGGGTCTCAGTTTAGGCACTGTGGTTTCATGCAAAAAGGCCAGCTTTAGAGAGAATATTTTATTTACTCACACCGGCCTGAGTGGCCCGGCCAGCTTGCAAATATCACTTTACTGGAATCAGGGAGACAAGCTCTCAATCGACCTTTTGCCAGATAAGGATGCTTCTGAATTTCTCACTAAAGTGAAAAAAGCCGGGTCCAAACAAGAAATTAAAAACGTATTGGCGGAAATTTTGCCCAAGCGTTTTGCCGAATATTTTACCCATCATCTCGATATTTACGGCCCTATCAATACAATGTCAGACAAAAAACTTGCCGATCTTGTCTCGGTCATTCACGGCTGGCACCTGACTCCGGCCCGCACAGTAGGCTATAAGAAGGCGGAAGTAACCAGGGGCGGAGTGGATACAAGCGAACTTTCATCGCAGACAATGGAAGCTAAAAAAGCTCCAGGGCTTTATTTTATCGGCGAAGTTGTAGACGTAACAGGAATGTTGGGCGGATACAATTTTCAGTGGGCCTGGGCATCAGGTTATGCAGCCGGCCAGGCGGTTTGAAGTTTATTAAGAACAGCTGTATTTAGAAATGAAACGTTAACGTTTCATTTCTGAATCTTCGAAACTGAACCGTCTTCAAAACAGAACTTATCCGGTCTGGTTCGGAAATAAATCAGGGTGTGCCGCCTGCACCAAATCTCACCATGGCATAGTCGCCTTCAGAGGCAATCACCTTCATACCCGGCAAGTCTTTCAAAGCCGTCAACTTACTACTTTTAGTCAATATATATGCCTGAGGCACTTGTTTGAGCCGGGCGTTGAGAGCATCAATACCATTGATATTCTCTACCTGACGCAAAGCATAGAAAGGCACACCCGGTTTGCGCATATCGAATACAAGAATCGCATCTTTTGATTGGCCGGCAAAATAAGCATATTTTGGCAGGGGCCCTTCCAGTTTGGCCGACAGCACAGGCAGTACACGGCCCGCATGAATAATTAAAAGTAGAGCCGCCCCGGCTGCAAGCACCAGGGCACCGGCAAACAATCTGCGCGTGCGCATCACAATCAGGCTGACTAATACCAGGGCAGCTTGAGCGGCGGCATAAGCTGTTATCAAAGCAGCAATATTGAGCGGCGCATCCCGCACTTTTTGGGCCACCACAGGCGCCACTGCACTGACGGCGCCGTAAGCCAACACTACAAATATAAGTGGCATGGCCAGGCGCTTAAAGCCGTGTTCCTGGCGAACGAAGCAACGCTCCAGTTCCCAGGCGACCACAATAGCCAGTGCCGGAAATGCCGACAATGTATAAGGCAGAAGTTTGGACACCGAAGCGCTGTAAAAAACCAGAGTGACAGTGGCCCAGATAATGCAATAAAGTGCCAGAGCCGTACTGTCGTTGACCGCGGTCAAATACAGTTGAGATTGCCGCATCCGCCCTTTCAAAAAAGCAATTAGTGCACTGCCGCTGGTGGCCGCCGCACTCTCGCCGGCAACTGGCTTGAGTGCACTGAAATAAGGTGCCAGAGCCGCCACAAGGCTTTGTGGCAAATAGACGGCCCAGGGGAAAAAGCCCCCGGCCATGGCCAGCAAATGATAATAAACCGGTTGCTTGTGATTATCTACAACGGCGGTGAAGCGCTGAAAATTTTCCCTGATGATAAATTCTTGAAAATAAGCGCCGTGAGTGATTACGATTTCGGTGATAAACCAGGGCAACGAAATAGCGGCGACGATGGCTGCACCGGTAAGTGGCCGGTAGTTTTTAAAAGCAGTCCAGAGATCGCCTTTGAGAAAATGCCAGGCACATAATATAGCCACCGGTAGAACCAGGCCCACCGGCCCTTTGGTCATCACAGCCAGACCGATCAAAACGTAGCCTAAGTAGAGGGCGGCGCGGCTTCTCACCTGCGCCTGACCGGCGTGAAAAAATGCCAGCTGACTGCCGGCACCAAAAAGTGATAGCGGCATGTCGGTAATGGCTTCGCGCCCGGTAAAAACAAAAAGCGGCGCGCTGGCCAGGGTAAGGGCGCCAACCAGAGCGGCGCGCAAAGAAATATATCTGGCAATGGCAAAATAGGTCGCGGCAATTAGTATGACGCCGCAAGCGGCGCCGAAGAAACGGGCGGCAAATTCATTAACGCCGAATATTTGAAAGCAGCCGGCCATGGCCCAAATACAAAGAGGTGGCTTGGTAAAGCGCACAACATAATTGAGCAAAGTGGTGATGTACTCGCCGGTGACCAGCATTTCGCGAGCCGGCTCTGCATAGAGAGCTTCGTCGGGATTAAAAAGAGGGACAGCGCCCAAGTCTTTGAAAAAGACCACAGAAGCGATTGAAACGACAAAAGCGAGGCCCAGTAAACAGTTTCTACTCAGCTTCCATGACTCAACAGTATTGTTTTCGGCCAGCATAATTCCTCGTCAAATAAGCGCTTCCAGCATTATAGAGACGCACAGCGCTTGGCAGCCCGGGCGTTAAGCGTTATCACTGTGGAAAGCCGCAGGGGCACGCAGATATTAAGAAGAACGTTAACTATGCTTACTAATCAAACAGCTGGGCCAAGAATATGTGAAGCTATGGTAATGTCTGATGGTAAACGCCTTACCAGCTCTGCTATCCGTCGTTAATATCCAATCAAACCAAGGTCTAAATCAATGGAAGTTTCTCGCAGGCTCAAGTCAATTCCACCTTATGTCTTTGCCGAAATGGACAAACGGCGCCTGGCCGCTGTAGAAGCCGGTGTCGACGTAATCAACCTTGGCATAGGTGACCCCGACCAACCAACTCCCCGTCACATCGTCGACGGCATGCATGAAGCTTTAGAAAAGCCAATCAACCACCATTATCCACCCTTCGGCGGCACCAAAGAATTTAAGACTGCAGCCTGTGCCTGGCTTAAGAAGCGCTTCAATATCGATATTGATCCGGTCAACGAAATCACTTCCATGATCGGCACTAAAGAAGGCTTGCACAATACGATCATGGCCTTTGTCGACTCCGGCGACATCAATATCATCCCGGATCCGGCATATCCGGTTTACCGCACCTCCACAATTCTGGCAGGCGGCGAGCCTTATTTCATGCCGCTCACACCAGAGAATAATTTCATTCCCGATCTTGATGCGATACCAGATGCGGTGCTGAAAAAAGCTAAGCTTTTGATGTTCAACTACCCAAACAATCCTACCGGGGCCGTTTGTGACATGGCCTTTTTCGAGAAAGCGGTGGCTTTCTCGAAAAAGCACGATATCTTGCTCGTTCATGACCAGGCCTATTCTGAAATGACCTTCGACGGTTACAAGGCACCGTCAATCTTGCAAGTTAAAGGGGCGAAGGACATCGCCATAGAATTGCATTCGCTTTCCAAAAGCTACAACATGACCGGTTGGAGAATTGGATTTGCTGTAGGTAATGCCGAGGCCATTAAAGCCATCGCTAAAATCAAATCAAATATAGATACTGATATTTTCCGCGCTATTCAATTTGCGGCCATCGCCGGTTTTGAAGGGCCTACCGACCACATTCAATATTGCAACAGTCTCTATGTTGAACGGCGCGATCTGGCCGTAGAACGGCTTAATCAGCTGGGTTGGAATCTCAAACCAATCAAAGGCACCTTCTATATCTGGCTGCCAACGCCAGCTGGAATGAGCTCTGCCGACTTCAGTACTGTTATGCTGGAGAAAGCGGGAATCGTAGTTCCGCCAGGCACAGCTTACGGACCTAATGGAGAAGGATTTGTTCGCATTGCCTTGAGTGTAGATAAGGTCCGCCTGGCGGAAGCGTTTGACCGCATGGCCAAACATTCAATCACTTACGACATGGCTAAATCGACAGTCTAAGACCGCATAATTCAGGTTAAGCAGCCATTTAATGCAGAAAGAAAAGCAATACGCGGCCAAGTCAATTCAAATTCTGCCTGGCAATCCGACCGCCACGGCGATTCACCAGATCCTTACATGGGCTCTGGAAAATCTCGACAAGCAAGTTGAAGTGATTTGGCCCGCTGCCACTCGAGGTGCTGAATACAAACTGACAGCCCACGCAGATCCTATGGGCGGCGACCCCCAGTGGAAATTGATTGCTTCCAATGCCGGGCAAGCAGCGTTGCTCTGGGATTTCACCAGCTGCGATTCGCTTTTGGTTTTCAATCGCATCGAAGCTAGTTTGAACGACAGAGAAGGAACGCAGCATGTAACGGCTCAGTCAGCCACGCAAGAAGAACAGGCAGAAGAAAAAGCATTTTTCTATATTCCTGATGCACTGACCAAACAAAGAGCCACCATACCAATTCCGGTTGTGGGCGGCGATAATCCGCTCAATCGCACCACCGGCACCGTACTTAATGGCGACCTGGCCTTCGTGCAAATTGGTGCGCTGCTGCAGTCTATTGCTCTGGCAAAAATGACCGGCCGATTGGAAATTCAAAGTGATGTCGGCGCAGCCGAAGTATTTTTCATCGATGGCCAACCGATTCATGCTACCAGTCCCATAGCCAAAGGGCCTGAGTGCATCTATGAACTAATAACATGGAAAGACGGCCGCTTTTTCTTCCAGCCCAAAGTGATGACCAAACACAAGACTATCAGCGAGCCACTTGATTCACTAATTATTCAAGGGGCGCAGATTTTCGACAAACAGAATTTCCTCAAAAACAGCGGATTTAAGGCTGATGCTGTGATGGTGAAAACTCAGAAAATTGTGGACGAGGGCGAATTACGTAAGCTGTTGAAACCGGCTATTCCTGTAGATTTCGTGGCCCAACGAAGGTTTTATGATGCCATCGACGACAAACTCAGCACTGATGAAATCGTAGCCAAACTGGGTTATGCCAGAAGTCTCTGGGTACCGATTGTATGCAATATGCTCAGCTGTGGTCTGGCTGCTTTTACTAAACCGGCTAAAAAAGGCAATCAAAGCTTGCCTGCTCTCGAGCCTAAAACTGTAGACAGCGCTGCCATTCAATCGGTAATTATGCAGCTTCGCCGCGGCGACACCGGCATGTTCAATTTTCCTGCTTTTCTCTATTTTCTCGAACAAGAATATTTTCGCGGTCACCGCTCCGGCAGACCGGTTTCGGTAATTGTTTTTGAGATGAGAGTAAAGAGCGGCCCCAATGGTTCGATTCGCGAACCACTGCCGATTGGTGCCCTGCGCGAAGCGGTGCTGCGCATTTCGCAAGCTAAACGACACAACGATCTTCTGGCTCACTATGAAGCTTTTGACTACGCACTACTGTGCCCCGATACTAACCGTGAGGGTGCTAGAGTTTTCGCCAAAAGGTTGATTGCTGCGCTAACCAAGTCACCGCTCTCTACAGGCGTAGATGAGCGCACGCTCTCATTATCTTTTGGCGCGGCATGCGTACCTGAAGATTTTCTTGAACTGGGACTTTTGCTATCGGCTGCTGAAGCGGCTAAAGGCAACGCATTGCAAGGTGACACACCGGTGGTGCTTTACAATGATCTGCTACTACCACCATCTCCATAAAGAGGCGCGCCACCAGCGGCAGTGCATGTTTTTTCGATTAGCTGTTAGCGGTCTTGCACGGTTTCATAATCGTTTTTAGTCCAGCTATAGCCGCCCTTGATGTTGGTATCGGCAATGTAGTCAGCTTCGAATGATACCTGTGGACGCTGTGAACCGGAGGGAAAATTCAAACCAGGGTTTCCGTCCAGGCTATTGACCACATCTAACAGAGTGGTATCAAAACGATGATTACCGGAAGGTGAGTTCAGCTGAGCGATAACGTGGTGATCGCGGGTGACGGTAACGCGCATTGTGGCGCGCCCTCTAATCATCGCTACTTCTTGCCAGCGGGCGTAAATTTCTGAAGATAACTGTTTGTGCCAGGCTTCCCAGGCAAGAGTAAGCTGCTTCGAGTTGCGCTCAGCGCCAATATCAAATTTGTTATTCTGTGCTTGAGCGGCGCCACTGAGTGGACCGACCGGCGGAGCGGTGAAAGCGGTTTTGTCGATTAAACCAGAACCTTGAGCTGATGCAAACAAGCTGGTATTGCGAGGCGGGGCAACTGGAATGGTGTCAGCTGTTGATAGAGTTGTTGCACTATTAGCCGATGGTCGGGCCAGTCTGGTGGAGCCGTTTTCCAGACGCACACCGCCTTTCAATGTGGAACCGGCAGCGTTCGCGCCTTCAATGCTGAAAGCAAAAGTAAGAAGCGATGCGAGAGTTAATGCTAACTTGAAATTGAACTCGAATTTGAACTTGAAACTGAATGTCTTGTTTTTCATGATTATCTACCGCTAGCAAAACCAAATACAGCACCTAAAACCGCTCCTCGCATGGCTGAATTTTTCGCACTGCCCATACGCGACCCACCCGAATTAAATAATGCACCCGAGAGCGCACCGGCAGCCGCGCCGGCCAGACCATAGGTAGCCGCCCGCTTGAGTCTGCTGCTCTGCGACCTGGCGGTGTATGCAACACCGTTAAGGCCGCTTCCTCCACTGTTGAGCGTCCCGGCTTTGCTTCCGGCGAAAGGAGTAATTTGACCTTCTGGTTGTCCGGCTACAGCTGGGCTGGAGTTGGATGAAGCGAAGGTATCAGCAGGAGATGGCGCCGGGCTCGAAGCAGGAAAAGAACCGGATGATGCGCTACCCTTAGAAGCGATGGCCCTGTCTATGTCACCCAGCGCGCTACCAAATGTGGTGCTGGCAGGATTGAGCGATGACGCGCGAGCCATGTGGCTGCGGGCGTTGCTAAGATCGCCTTTAGCGCGGAAAGCCTGCGCCAGAGCAAACTGTACGTCGGCGTCGTCAGGCACCTGTGAAGCGACATTGTTCAATTTAGACACGGCCGAATCATATCTGCCGGCTTTATAATCAGTAGAGGCGGCTGCGACGGCATTTTTCAAATGCTGCTTACGAGCCGGGTCTTGTGCAGCACTTTGAGCGACGGCAACCGGTGCTGGGGCTGAAGGACGCAATTTACTCTGCACGCTGGCTACTGCACTTTGTAAATCAGAATCTTGCGGATTGAGATTGAGGGCACTGCGGTAGTAAGAAAGCGCACCATTGAGATCGCCTTTGCCTTCGGCAATTACAGCCAAATTATAATAAGCGTCGCCATTGCTCGGATCTCTGGCAATGATGCCATGAAAGGCACTTTCCGCCTGAGGTATTCTGCCTTCTTGATAGAGTTGCATAGCCTCAGCAAGTGCGCCGGACGAGTCAACACTATAGTTGTCGGCAGAACCTCCGGAATTGGCTGATGCGGCTCGCTCGCTGGCGTCGATATAAGCTGGAGGAACTTCAGCAGCAGAGCTGCCACTTGTATCTAAAGTTGGTGCCAGTGGTGGCAATAGCGCACCGGTCGAAGCTGCACCGCTGCCGTAGGATAGCGTCTTTTCAATGCCGGATAGCCTCTCGGTAGTGGTGCCTTTGCGACTGACACCGAACAATTTCGTCTCCAGACTTTTGAGGCGACCGTCCATGGACTCATTAGTCTTCGGAGCGCCATAAATAACTGTTTCAATATTGTCTAACTTGGCTACTTCCGGTGAAACTCTGCTGGTGGCCGCTAGTGCCATTGGGGCCGATAAACCCAACATCAGAGCCTGCGAAAGGGCAAGGGTCCTAATTGTTTGAGAGCTTACTTTGATCATTGCTCGGGCCTCGGACCTGAATATAGACTGTCATTATCGCAAAATAACTGCCGCCATGCAGCCTTGCTGAGTAAGGTGATGAAGGCATGTATTGCGTAACTGATGTGATTTACGACGCTGAGCAAAGAGAGGTTGTTCCCAAGTAGAAACCACCATAATGGCAAAAATATGTTAGGGTAGTAACGTGAAGACTAGCTAGCCTAGCGCATTTCAGAGTTCTAGAACAGTAATTAGGCAGTGATCACTGTGTGAATTGCGTGAAGATTGAGGCAAAATCGCAAAACTTTTCTGCCGCCAGTTACAAGAAAGCGACCGGCGCGTGCTTTGCCCTCTGCGAGCTTAATTATTTAGCCATGGGCGTTGTCGTTCCAAGTTTGGCGGCCTATCAAAACGAAGCGGATCTTCTGCAAAACGCTACAATCTCACTTTCAGCCGAAAGACTGACGGTTCTGGCTGAGCCTCTCAAACAGAAACTGCATCGATTAGGAGTTTCAGAAGCGCAAATTAACCACGTGATCAAACCAGGCAAACTCGATCCATCGCATGAAGCACCGTGTGCTCATTCTGCCAAAAACCGCCGTGCAAGATGCGTGGAACAATAAAATAGTCTATGTGCCTCTGGGTCACGGACGCTTTCGTGAACAGCAGATAAAGCTGGGCTGCGATTCGGGCAGACTCGATGAAGTTTTAGCCGGGCTGAAATCAGGCGAACCGGTGCACTGCGTTGTGAGGACATTAAGTATTTCCATAGCTTTCTTTAACCCGTCCTTAAGAAGAAAAATGGCACTATTGAACATATATAGAGTCATTCAATTCACAAAGACGATTAAACAGGACGCTAACAAAATGGAATACGCATTAGGGCTTTCTCTAACAGCTGTGAGTGCATTTGTGGCCATCTGGATCAATGACCATTTTCACCTCGGCGGCGATCTAAAAGACGAGCGCTAAATTACGCTTGTTCTTCAACCCTACGGGGCTGGCATCAGGATCCAATCAGGCTTGACGTCGGGCGGCACTTCGGCCATTCTTCTAAGTTGAGTAGAACTCAAGTTATCTCTAAAGCACCGACGAACGGCCGGCCCAAACAAATCGTTTGAGCAGTGGCGCAGGGCGAAAACGTTCTTTTTGATCAATAGAACTTGCCCCCGCTTCTTCGAGCATGGCCAGGCAGTGGGCCAGGCCAATCTCAGAAGCCAACGTCAGCGGGCCTTTGCGCATTCCCAGTCCAGCCATCAAGGCCGCATCAAGATCTTCAGGCTGACAAATTCGCTCTTGCATAGCAAGAAATGCTTCATTGATCATGGGCAAAAATAATCGTTCAGCAGTGAAAGAATTGTTTGCCTCAACCTTCACTTTTTCCTCATGCTCAAGTGCTTGCAGTGTTTTGAGAAAATCAGTGTTAACAGTGGTGCGCTTGCGAGTCTCCGGGTCATAACAGTAAAATCCGCCCATTGTTTTTTGACCGAGCAAATTCTTTTGCACCATGGCTTCTAAAATCGGCGGTACGGCAAAACGCGCACCATATTCTTGATAGTTGTATTTAGCCACAGCCAGGCCGATGTCGGCACCGTTCATATCACGCAGCGCCAGAGGGCCTATGGGCATGACAAAATCGCAAACTGCTTTGTCGATTTCTTCTACAGATGCACCATTTTGCAATTGAAAAAGTGATTCGTTCATGTAGCGACCGAGCAGTCTGTTAACCAGAAATGATGCGCACTCTTCTACCCGCACTGCAAGCTTGCCCATAGAGCGCGCCAGATCGAGTGCACGAGCAACGGTGTCATGAGAAGTTTCCAAACCCGGAATCACTTCGACCAGTTTCATGATGTGGGCCGGATTGAAAAAGTGCAGACCGACAACTTTGTCGGCGCGGCGGACAAAGTTGGCTATCTGAGTAATTGAAAGGCTTGATGTATTGGTGGCGAGAATGGCATCAACATGGCACCACTGATCAAGTTCTTGAAAAATTTGTTTTTTGATTTCCAGATTTTCTGGCGCCGCCTCGATGACAAAATCGACCTCTGAAAAATGTTCGTAACTAAGAGTAGTCTCCAACCGACTTTTCTGGTCGGCCACCTCTTCAGCGCTCAAACCTTTTTTCATGCGGCTGGCGAACAAGCGGTCGATGTTAGCCAGACCTTTATCAAGAAAAGCCTGTTCCGTTTCTTTCAACAGCACGCCAAATCCACTACCAAGGAGGGCAACAGCGATAGACGAGCCCATGGTGCCGGCGCCTACTACCGCGACTTTGGTTTGTGTTGAGGCCGAAATCGAAATAGAAGACTGCATCGTTTCTCCAGATTCACGAATATGTAGATTAGCCGCTTGGCAGCCAGCCTGTCGCCTTTAGCGAGAATAAAGCCATTTTTTGACGCGAAAGGAAGTCCAGTAAAGACTATGGCTTTCACAATTAATCACTTGACATCACGAGATTTATTAAAAAGTTCCCGCTTTTCCTCAATCTTTCGTTAGAATATTTGCACAATAAAGGTTACTCACTAAGAGCTTTGTTGTGGCATATGGTGGCTATGGAACCAGCTGTCTCCTTTGAGTAATGCGCGTAGACAAAAGCTATATTTTGCCACCGCGCTTTTTCAAAAAAGACATTCTCTTTTCCAACCACTGCTTAAACCAGGTACCCCGCTCAAGGCTTATCAAGCCGGGAGGCGATCATGCTCGCCTATGCAATTATCGCGTTCGAAATGGCAATCTTATATACGGTCTTCTGGTATGTCTTTTTAAGAGAGCCACGGCCATATCGTATTCAAGGCAATCCATGGGGCGGATATAACAAACCGGCGGTGCCTGACAATTCAGCCGGTCTCAAGGCCGAGCGCGTGCTTCAAGAGCGCGAACTGATGACCAGCCTGGGCAGAGCTTCACAAGCTGCTGCCAATAACTACGCGGCCTCCAATGAACAAGCCATCTATGAAGAGTGGAATCTTGACGGGCCGGTGACTCCATCTAAGTTGGTGCGGTCGCGCCAGAAAGGGGTCTATGTCGCCGACAACAATAAGCAAGTCGGCGAGCAAAATAAAGGAAATTCGACATTTGCCATGCAGTTTCTGACAAAATTGTCGGACCGTTTAAACCGCATCAATGTCA
Source organism: Candidatus Obscuribacter sp. (assembly GCA_021772135.1). Taxonomy (GTDB): domain Bacteria; phylum Cyanobacteriota; class Vampirovibrionia; order Obscuribacterales; family Obscuribacteraceae. The sequence goes on along the minus strand of JADYXQ010000179.1, from coordinate 3,845 downwards.
AGCTCCCATAAGGCTAAATGACCGCTAAGACTCTCGTTCAAATCAAAGATCTAAAAAAGCATTTTCCCATTCGCAAAGGCTTTTTCAATAAACAAGTCGGTGCCGTCAGAGCTCTTGATGGTATCAACCTGGACATTATTGAAGGCGAAACTTTAGGACTGGTGGGTGAATCGGGATGCGGAAAATCGACGCTTGGTCGAGTGATGCTGCGACTCCTGCCCGCCACCCAGGGATCCGTTTCTTTTGATGGTCAGGAAATTATGGCCCTCGATGCCAGGGCGATGAAGCCGCTGCGCAAGCAGATGCAGATCGTTTTTCAAAATCCGTACGCCAGCCTTGACCCGCGCATGACTATTGCCCAGATTCTGGCCGAGCCATTAGAAGTACACGGCATGTCTAAAGGAACAAATGCTCAAGGCTCCAACATCAAAGCAGAAGTCACTCGCTTGATTGAACTGGTCGGCCTGCCTAAAGAAATGCTTGACCGCTATCCCCATGAATTTTCCGGTGGCCAGCGCCAGCGCATCGGCATCGCTCGGGCTCTGGCTTTGCGGCCTCGATTAATCGTGGCCGATGAGCCGGTGTCAGCTCTCGACGTCAGCGTGCAAGCTCAAATTTTGAATCTGCTGCTGGATTTAAAAAAAGAATTCAACCTCACTTATCTCTTCATCGCTCACAATCTTGATGTGGTGCGCTACATCTCTGATCGTATTGCAGTGATGTATCTCGGTCGCATTGTTGAAATCGGCCCCTGCAAAGAAGTCTACAGCCAGCCCCTGCACCCATATGCTAAAGCGCTGATTTCCGCGGCTCCAGTACCGGATCCCAATTACGACAGAAGCCATCGTGTGCTTTTGCAAGGCGACTTACCAAGCCCGGCCAATCCACCACCCGGCTGTGCATTCCATACCCGCTGTCCCATCGCTCGCGACGTTTGCAAAGTTGACACGCCACCACTGCGCGAAATTACACCAGGTCACCAGTCGGCCTGCCATTTTGCTGAAGAACTACTGGCCGAACCTAAAGCAGTTTAGGCTGCAAGTCTGTAAATGAACCGTCTGTTCGCTGCCACTGCGCGTTGAAAATTCCTTTTTCAACAATTTCGGTGTAGACGGCAAAGACGCATTTACCCGGTCCTACCCGCGCTTCTTCTAAAAGCGGTTGAGTCCATTTGCGCAAAGTGAAAATGCGCGGTGCGCTGCCGGTGACCACCCAAATCGGATAACCGGTTTTGAGAAAAGCTTTGATTTTAGGCTCCCAGTGCCGGGTCTGGCGGAAATTACCGGTGTCGATTTCTAACAAGACACGCACCGGTTCAAGCCCAGGATAGCTGAATGAAATTGTTGCATCAGCCTGTTCTTCAGCTTCGGTGAGGTCGGAAGCCAGTTCTTTCCAGAACTCGCGGCCGGTTGTGAACTCAAGCCCTGTAATCAGACCGGCTAATTCAGCGGCTTCCATGGCCAGTCGCACATCCACCAGGCGCAAAAAATGCTCTTTATGGTAAGTGTGGGGAGGCCCTGTAGGAATAGTCTCCCAGGAAATACCACGACTTTGCTCTAGAGCTCTGGCACCGGAGGCAGTGAGGAAATAGATAAGCTCAGGTCGTCCGCGGCCTTCCATGCGGCCGGACGATGAGGCACCGGTGAAGCCGGCTTGCTGTAGTCGACGCAGTCGCTTACGAGCAGTTTCATAACTGATATCAGGAAAACACAACCTGGCAAGTTGACTGGACGAAATTGTGCGGTGCAAATAAAGCTCAAGCAAAGCGTTGATGTCGCGATCCATCAGGACCACACTTTTCTTTTTCACTTTGCCTTTCAGGCCTTTGTCGCTCTTATCTAAAGCGCCACTGTCGAGGCGACTGTTTTCAGCCTTATTTTCAAAATATGCACGAGACTGATTGCTGTCCACGACAACTTCCTTTTTAGTACCCCTTAAATAGATTCTAGATCACTCTTTCAAGTTCGTCAGCTTAAAATCCAAAAGATTGCGAATGCCCGGCTGTAAAGGTTATTCAAGAACGCTACTGTCATCCGACACCATGGTCAGTGACAACAGCCGGCACCGAAATAGAGCATAAAAGCAGCTGATATTGGGCAACTCTGCTGAGACAGATATCATCTAGAGAAATGCATTCGCAGCTTATTTTGCGCTAATCAGCCCGGCTTAAAAAAAAGCAAAGGGCGCCAAAGCACCACAGGTTTCTCTTTAGCACCACCGGCGATGCTCTATGAGAGACCGCTCATGCTCGTTACATAATTCGAAAAACAGATGCTCAATATCACCTTTGCCACTAAACTGACCTCAGGGCAGATGCAATTCGTTCTCAATAAGCCACTTGCCGCTGGCAGAGGTCTTGTGAAGATATTGCCCCATCCAGGGTTGCAGTGCGGAAGTAAAGATATAAAACGCTGACGCATTGATTCGCATGTAACCGCTCTCATAATCGGAAAACGGAAACCATTTTCAGATATGATTGCCAACCATATATATATGACTGGAGCAAAATCATTCTTTCCTACATCGCTCAGCTGAAAAAAATTGATAGTGCCAAGCTTGATGCCATTGTTGGCGAGCTTATGGCCCCTGCCCTTGAGCTGGAATCTATCTGGCAAGAGCCGTATCCGGAATATGGTTCTGATGGCCTGAAAGTGGCAACGCTTTTAAATCATACTGGCGAACAAGCTAATTTTGATTATCACGATTGCGTCAGTCCCAACGCCACTCCCCTGCTGAAAAAGTTGCCGTCGCTGCACAACTTTCTCAAAGAAAGCGGCTTTAAAATCATGGGTTCAAGACTGTTGCGTTTAGACCCCGGCACTTTCTTGCACGAGCACCGCGATTTTGTTTATCTAGAAGATGTACCGCGCTATCGCCTACACATGCCTTTGGTCACTAACGATCAAGCTTTCATCACCAGCCCCGGCTTAAATGTGCATTTTAAAAAGGGCTATTTGTGGAAACTCGATCCCAAATCAACTATTCACAGCGCCTGTAATTTTGGCCCCACACCGCGCATTCACTTGATGCTCGATTGTTACGTGGAAGAAAAATTGCAAAGTCTTCTGGACAATCAGTTTTTAGATCAAGATGCACTTCATGCGCTACCGGCGTTGACTGAAAGCCTGCGTCAAGAACTTCTGGCCCAGGCAAACCAGGCACTACAATTGGAAAATTTAAAAGCTGCCGAAGAAATTCTTCTAGCCAGTTTCTGCAAATACAATCTCTTTGCCTTAGAACCAGGCCTAACCACCTACGATTTGCTCACTGAATTATTCAGCCGACAAAATGCCTCAGACGCACTGGTTGAGCGCCAAAACTACTGGCAGCAAAGACTGGTGGAAGTTTATCCCGAGCGGAAAGCGCAGCAGCTGGCTGCCGCAGGAGCAAAATAGTGGAAGCTCTGACATTTTCAATCTTTGCCGGCCAGAATAAAGGCGTGAGTAAATTTGCTCCAGCGTGTTCCGTGCCGTCATTGACTGCCTATCAAGCGCAAAAGAAAATTCAAGTGGTTTCAACCAGCCAGTTGAATTTCGGCAATGAAATCAGCCAAAATCAAAAACAGCAAAATCTTGCCGACGAAACTCAAGCCTCGGATCTGTTTTATCAATTGCGTCTGAAAGCAGCTCTGGCAGCCGGTAGCGACCAGATAGCCGGCAGCGAAGTACCGAGCTATTTTCCTGGCCCGGTTATTCCAGGACCAGGCGGCCCGCATTGCCACGAAGTCAATCGCGGCAATTTGTTGTTCGATCAATTTCAAAATCTGGTTGCCTTCGACAGCAAAACCATCAGCCGCTTAGAAAGAATGGGCGCCGGCACCCCTCAATCAGTGGACACCGTTCTAT
>JADYXQ010000178.1 GCA_021772135.1 Candidatus Obscuribacter sp. | reverse complement strand
TATCCACGGGGTCTTTCTTGCGAAAGTTCAGGATCAGCTTCAAGCATGCCTGGTGTGACCATTACTTCTACGCCAAAATCTTTGAGCTCGTCGCGAATATTTTTGGGCACGATTTTTAAAGCCCTGTCTACTTGTGAGAGCGCAAAGTTGGTGTCGACAGTCTGTCTTTTAACTTCAATAAGACTCTTGTCGATAGAGTTCGGGTTAAAATCTTTCGGCACGGTAGTGGGATAAAGCGCTTCTTCTTGCCGCTTTTTGTTCTCGTCTTCAGCAGCTGCCGTGCTGCTGACCGCCGGGGTAAGCGGCTTGGTGGTGGCTGCGATTTCGGCAGCTCTGCTGGCGCCGTTCAAACTTGCCAATCCAGAATTAGCGTAATTAGCTAGTGCCGTATTTGGTGCCAGAGCAGCGGTAATTTCATAATGGGCCCGAGCTTCTCTTGCGCGATTGAGCTTAATTAAAGCGTTGGCCAGATAATAGTGTGCCTTGGCGTCGCGTGAAAGAGCTACATTGCAGGCTGTTTCCAGTAAAGTCGTGCAGCGCTGGTAATCTGCTTTGTTGTAAGCGTCGATGGCCTGTCGCAACGTTTGATCTGATGCGGCCAGAGCCCCGCTGTATATAACAGCAGGGCTCAATGCAGCAAGCAGCGCGAATCTTAGAGCCGCTTTTTTCATTTATTGTTTGGCGGCTTCGATTTCGATTGTCACAGGTACGTCTTCACCCAACATGGCTCCGCCACCATCCATGGCTTTGTTCCAGGTGATGCCGAAGTCTTTGCGATTGATTTTGGTGGTCGCGGTGGCACCGGTTCTGGTGACTCCTTTAGGGTCTTTGATAGCATCAGCAGGGCCTTCCACATCAAGTGTTACAGCTTTGGTAACGCCGTGCATGGACAGGTCGCCGGTGACGGCAAATTTACCCTTACCGGAGCTCTTGACACTGGTCGATTTGAAGGTAATTTTTGGATATTTGGCGGCGTCGAGGAAATCAGGATTCTTCAGGTGTTCGTCACGACCCTTGTCACCGGTGTCGATAGAGGCCACTTCAATTTCGGCGTCAATTTTGACGCTTTTAACGTCTTTGCCGTCATATTCGATAGTGCCGCTGACTTTGGAGAAATGTCCTTTAACGTTCGAGACCATTAAGTGGCGAATTTTGAAGCTGGCATCGCTATGCGGTGTGTCGATTTTCCAAACTGCTGTGGCGGCTGCGGCCGGTGTGGCTTTCTTGGTTGCGGGGGCGGACCAGGCCTGATTGACTGTTACCATGCTGACAAGAGCCAGTGCTCCGCAGATTGATTTTATTGACATCTGTAACTCCTGAAATGATTTACGCCCTAACGAGGGTATATCTTTATAGTGCTCATGATAAGTTTACGTAGAGTTTTTACCATTTTGCTATAGCTTGGTCGATAACCCAGCCTTGCTGTAACATAGATCTGTAGTGAAGTTCGCCTGGAGGCAACCATGGGAAAAGAACAAGTCAAAAAGAAAGAGACCAAAAAGAAGGCCTCTAAGACAATGAAAGAGAAGAAAGCAGTCAAAACTGAGAAGAAAGCTGGGCGCTAACTCTACAGTTTAGTATCGGTGGCATGCCCAACCTGATTGGGCCGGATAGTGGCGTGGCTGAAACCTCTATAGCATTGGGCAGGTCGGCATTGGCATGTCGTTGCTGGCCATTTTTAAGAAAATGACTCACCCACTTGCGTTTAAACAATTGGCTTACTCAGTGGCGGTATTTTGCGTTGGCATTTTTGCTGTCGTTGCCACCAATCGCATCAGGTACGATGGCTTCGCTGCACTGACTGAGCGCTCTAAGCCACTACTTGCTGCGATTAAAGCCTATGAGGCCGAGCATGATGCCGCATCGAAAACTCTTAACGAGCTGGTGCCTAAATATCTTTCGAAAATTCCAGGTACTGGTGCTGGTGCTTATCCAGCATATTATTACACTATTCGCCCTGGAATAAATTGGACATAATTACAATCAACGAATATCAAATATCAGATTTATATTTGCCATTTATTGCATCAACGAGCACCATTTTATTGCTCGCGCCGAAGGGCTCGTCTGCCCTGAATGCATAGGCTTCAAGCTACCGTGGGTGTACGACTGGGTTATAGACGGCCGCTGGAAAAATCGCTTTTAACAGCTTCTATTTTTCTTCGACAAATAAACCATATCCGACACCATGCACATTGCGAATCATCGAAGTGTCAGAGTCGCCGTCAAGCTTTTTACGCAGTCTTTTAATGCAGGTGGTCAATGCTTCACGAGTTGAATCTGATTGGCATGGCCACACGCTATCAAGCAATTTGTCCACGCCAAATAGTTCGCCCGGATGACGCATCAAAAATTCCAGTAAGGCAAATTCTTTGGGCACCAGTTTAATGTCTTCATCGCCTAATGTGACTTTGAAATCTTTGGGGTCAAGGCGCAGCATGCCTACTTCTAAAACATCCCCCACCAGAACCTGTGGCCGGCGCAACAGCGCCCGTATTCTCGAAGTCAGTTCGCGACTGTCGAATGGTTTGGTCAAATAGTCATCAGCGCCGGCATCGAGCCCTTCCAGTTTGTCCGAAAGGTCACGGCGGCCGGTGAGAAACAACACGGGGGTAATGCCGCCGCGGCTGCGAAATTCTTTGAGAATACCGAGGCCGGTTACTTCCGGTAAATTCCAGTCAAGAATGATCAAGTCAAAAATGTATAGCTTCACCTGGCTCAAGGCGTCGGCGCCATTGTTCACGTGCTCGACCAGGTGATTTTCGCGATTGAGGCACTGCACGATCAAATCGGCCAGTTGCTCGTCATCTTCAACGATCAGAATTTTCGCCATCAATGCCCCTTACTGGAGACTCAATCAGCCCGGTTTAACCGTCTGCGGCTGGTAGTATTTGCTGTGGGATGCCAGGGTGAACCAGAACGTGCTGCCTTTACCTTCCACAGATTCTACCCCAATCTCGCCTCCATGCTGCTCGATAATCGCTTTACAGATGGCCAGGCCCAACCCGCTGCCGCGATTGCTGCGCCCGTCTTCGTTTTTGACCTGGCTGAAGCGCTCGAAAATGCTCTCTGCCTTCTGGGCGGGAATGCCGCGGCCCTGGTCGCTGATCAGAATGCGAATCATCCCTTCTTTGGCCCCATTGCCATTTGGTGAATCTTCAGAGACCGGGCTGGCGCTGAGCACGATACTTGAACCGTCCGGAGAAAATTTAAGGGCATTGGAGAGCAGGTTGACAACAACTTGAGTGACTCGCTCTGAATCCATGTACGCTTCAAGCTTATCGTCAAGATGATTAACCAGCTTGATCTTCTGTTTTTTAGCGATGGCTTCAACGGCGCCCACTGATGTATCGATAGCTCTTTTTAAAGATGCTTGCTCCATAATCAGCTCGACGTATCCGGCGTCTAGTTTTTCCAAATCGAGCAGATTATTTATGAGAGCCATTAAGCGGCTGACATTGTCTTGAGCGTTGGTCAAATTTTTCATTGCCTGTGGTGGCAACAGCCCTTCTGCATCTTCTTTCAACATTGAGTGAATCATCTGAATCGATGTCAATGGAGTGCGCAAATCGTGTGATACCACGGCAACGAAATCGCGCTTCATTTGCTCAAGTTGTTTGCGCGCACCGACGTCTTGCACGACGCAGTAGAGCAGCTGTTCTTCTTCAGACCAGGTGGCCGACCAGGCGGTTTCGCAGATGGAATTATCAGAGCGCACCACTTTTACATCAAATCGGCTTGAGCCTTGCGATTGAATTACCTCAGTTAATTTTGCCCGTGCTTCGGCTTTTTCTGAGGGATCAAATAATTCAATTGCTCGCCTGCCGACAATGTCTTCCTGGTCAAAGCGCCACATTGTGCACACCGCTTCGTTGATGCTTGAGAAAATCAATTGTTTATCCAGTGAGCAAACAATGTCGGCCACGTTTTCTAAAATCGCCAGTTCTTTGCGGCGCATAGTAGTGATGTCGCGATACATGCGATGATAAACTTTGTCGATTTGCGCCAATTCGTCGTCTCCCAGAACCCGGGCTATAGGCGGTTTTCCAACGCTCATTCTTTGAGTATTTTGCATAATCAAATTGAGCCGGTCGGTGGTGCTGCGATTGAAAAAATATGTCAAACCAAGGGCTAAACCCACACTTATCAGTACTGAGCTGTAGAGAATGAAATGCAGAATTTGATCGTCTTTGAGCAGCTGTCCTTGTTTTTCTTTATCCAGCAACTCATTTTTACGAGCCAGGCCATCGGTAAGCTCCATAAATTCGTCAATGTCTTTTTGAATATTAGACCAGGCAATGGCAGCTGCAACTTTGTTGCCGGCATCAAATTCTTTTTTAGCGCCAGCGAAAGCATGGTCAATTCTTGAAAGCAGCGAATAAAGCTTAAGCCAGGTTTTTTGATCCACACCTTTGCTTTCTTCCGCCAGGCTTTTAATCAGCCCTATCTCTCTGATGATGGCGGCACTGAGCGATTTGCGCCGCGCCTCGTTTTCTGCTGTGTGATGTCCGCTGGCAATGATGACAAAATTGCAGCGTTGCAGCGTCAAGCCGGTGGCAGAGTTGACATGTGAGAGGACTTCGCGCGAATAGCTCTCCACCACCCGGGCTTTGTCGACGCGATCAAGCTGATAGAGCAAAATAGCGACTAACGTCAGCTCAGCGACTACTGGTATAGCTACGATCAATGCAACTTTGCGGGACAGCTTCAATAAAAATGCCCCTCGAGAGGCTTTTGGGAAGCCATCATTTTAGCATCACGCTGTCTGCTGCCAGCAGTTTGACAATATTCGACCCTATGCTGCTCAAGTGAACTAACCTAAGTGCAGGGGTGGAACAATGAAAGGCGACGCGGCTGCGGATGATGCGCACAAATTGATTGGCTACATTCAAGAATCGCACAACAAACACAATAACAAAGAGCAAATCGAAGCGTCTGCCGAAAATGTGAAAGAGCTCTTCGCTCCGATGACGCGAGCTCATATTGAAGAAGTGCGGGCGGCATACGGCCACATCACCGGCCACAATATGCGCGGTGATATAAGCTCCAATCGAGTCTGGACCCAAGATATTGATGCCATCTCGCTCTACACCAAAGGCAAAGATCGGCTGAGCAAAAGTAATGTGCAAGAACTTTGCGGTGATGCGCGTGACGAAGGCAACTATAAGCTTTTCGCCGAGACCTTCAATCAGGCCAGTCGCCATGATCGAGTGGCATTGAGGGTAATGCTCGATAAAAAAGGAACCATCGATGTCGGCAACCACATTTTTACTATTTCGGGCAACGGCACATTGAAAACTTTGACTGATGATGCCCGCGCTTTTCGCAAACTTTTTCCTAAGAACAGCAACCACATTAACCAGGGCGACTATGGCACTTGCTACTTAGATTCAAGTTTGCTTGCCATTTCTCGGGCGGAGTGCGGTGAATTTCATCTGGCTAAAATGATCAAGCCTGACGGTCATGGGGCCTGGAATGTCACTCTGCCGTCTAATCCGCTCAAGCCGATAAAAGTCGCTAGAGATGACATTGATAATTTCGCCTGGGAAAAAAAAGGTGTGACTGGTTCTTTAGGAATTAGAATTCTCGAGGCAGCCTACGGCAAAGAGCGCGAGCTTAAGGGCGAGGTGCCGAAATATTCACTGGCTGACGAGTGGAGAGACAATTTTGCCATGGGTCGCCTGGGCGGTACGAAGCGACATTTGCTTGCAGCCGGCACCGGCGGCAGCTCCAATGAACTGTTAGGCGAATTGGTAAATCCTAAAGGTGTTTTACGGCCTGACTGGAATCACGATAATGTGCACCGCGCCTTAGATTTCTGGGCGGCGCATGGTCCGCACATGGCAGTTACGGCTTCAACCGAAGCGCAGAAAAATTTCAAAGGCCCTGTTTACTATGATGTTGAGAAGAAAATGCACACCGCTGATCCAGAGCATCGCATTATTTTCGGACATGCTTATATTGTGGTGGGCATTGACCCAGCGCGTAAGGAAGTCACCATTGCCAATCCATGGGATACCAAGAAAGCTTTCAAACAAAGCTATGATGATTTCTATAAATATTTTGCTGAAGCCGATGGTGTTCGCGTGCAAACAGCGCCTGCTATTAAGAACAAATAGCGCAAAAATGTAGCCATTTCTTTCGCCAGGCTTTCGCGTTCATGGGCCGTTCTTGCAAGCTTGCGCACAGCTCCCTCGCTTATGCTGAAATTAGCAGTTAAAGCTGAGGCACCATGTTGAAAAGCAATACCAGTGATTCGTTTGGTTGGTTCATCGTTGCAATCTTTTTAAAGATGGTTGCCTTATGCTCTGGCTCGATGAGTTTCATGTGATACCGAAAACGGTGGCAAGTGTTTTCGAGCATGTGAGGCTCTATAATTTCTTTTTGCTTGCTTCCAACGACCCGCTCGTCGTGCCTGAAGGCGGGGGTAAACTGGCTTTGGCGCCATATTCGCAAGATGAGCTTGCCAAAACATATGCGCTGGAAACGAAATTTGTCGGCGATCGCGACTACATATTAGACAAGCTCGGTCATTATCCGGTCAATACTGATTTGAAACCTGTGTGCGAGTACTCTATTGGATTGCACCTGATCGAGGCGCTAAGCAAGCGCTGAGCGGCTGTGGAAGTGTTACTCAGGTGTTTGTTCTTCGCGCTTAATTTTGCTTTTCATGCGCTCGTCAATCAATGGCTCGATAATTTCTAGAAAATCAGAGGGCGCGATGTCGTTAGGCACCACTTTTCGCGCACCACTTTTTATTGCCTGCAACTCGATGGCATCGTCAGGCATTTTATCAAGACAAAAAATAAATGGAATTGCCGCCAGGTCTTCATCGTGTTGTAATTCGCGCAAGAACGAGAGACCATCGCCATCGCTCATTTTAAAATCACTGACAATCAGCTCGGGCAAGTTTTTATGCGCCAGGAACAGTGAAAGCGACATCGCTGGGCTGGGCACTATTTGGTAGCCAAGTTGCTCTACTGCCGCGCGAGCGAGATTAATGGTTTTAAGCGAAAGACCGGCAATTAATAGTTTGGGAGTTTCCATTATGCTCGATGATGATGGCCGCCTGCTTGAGCTTTACTGAAAGCTTAGGCAACTATAGCGTTTTTGACGTTCATACACCAGAGTCGTTAAACTGTTGGCAATAACTTATGCGGAAGTGAGGCTAGCGATGGAACGGCGCGTACTCGGTAAAACCGGAATGAATGTCAGTGTGCTGGGTTTTGGCGGTGCTGAGATTGGCTTTGAAGGCGCCGAACAGGCGACGGTTGAAAAGCTTTTGACGGCAGCAATCGACCAGGGTTTGAACGCTATTGATACGGCTGAATGTTATGTCAACAGTGAAGAAATGATCGGTCACGCAGTTGCTAAACGTCGATCTGATTTTTACCTTTTTACAAAATGCGGCCACGGCGCTAACTACACTGAAGACGCCTGGTCGGCCAGGGATATTGAAAAAAGTATTGACCGCAGTTTAAAGCGCTTGCAAACCGACTATGTAGACCTCTTGCAATTGCACAGCTGCAGCGGCGAGATACTTAAAAAAGGTGAAGTGGTGGAAGCTTTGCAAGCGGCTCAGAAAGCCGGAAAAGTTCGCTTTATCGGTTATAGCGGAGACGGCGAAGACGCTCTTCTGGCTATCAACATGAATGTTTTCGATACTTTGCAAACCTCGGTCAGTATTTTCGATCAGCAGTGCATCGATATGACTTTACCCCTGGCCCTCGAGAAAAATATGGGAGTTATTGCTAAGCGACCTATAGGAAACGCGGTCTGGCGTCATTCTTCTAAACCGGCCAACGAGTATGTACACGAATATTGGGATCGCCTGCAAAAGCTCAAGTATGATTTCATCAATGGCGACGCTGGCAAAACTTCTGAAATTGCCCTCAGATTCACGCTTTCAGCGCCGGCAGTAACTACCATGATTGTCGGAACAACGAACCCTTCTCGCTGGAGAGACAATGCCGACTTAATCGCTGCCGGTAAACTAAGCGAGTCGGAGCTCACCGCTATTCGTGAGCGCTGGTACGAAGTGGCTGATCAGAGCTGGGTTGGCCAGGTTTAGCTATTGGTCTTGCTTTGCTTTAGGTTTGACAATTTTGACGGGCTCGTCATCAGCTGCGCCTGACTTAATCACGGCTGATACTGAAGTGTCAGCCGACCTGAGCACTTTGCGTAAATAGCGGTCATTGGTTTCCCACGGTTTGGGGCTATAGCCGGTCAATACTTTTAAGCGTTTTTTTGCTTTCAGAACCCAGTCTTCATCACCATATTGGCCGCTGAGAATGCCCAGACCTTTGAAAGTCATGCCTTTCTCATCGCCAATTTCGTTACGCGCTACCATCAGCCACGACTTTATGCATTTGTTAAATACTTCCGGATCCTTTTCCGCCTGGTGCTGCAGTTTTTCATCCAGGGCTTCGGCATAAAGCACTCGCACTTCCATATCGTCATCGTCTAGCTTGATTGCTTTAGTAAGCAGGCGCAGGGCACGGTTGTAATCATTGCGCCGCATGTGTTGCTTAGCTTCAACAAATAGAGTGTGCGCAGTTTCATGGGTAAAAATGCCACTGCCTTCATATTCTGTGGTCGGATCTTCATTTGGCGTGGCGGAGTTGCGAGATTTTTTGCTTACAGGAGCGGCTTCTTGAGCTTCTGCGGCCGTTTCTTCCGGGAGATCGGGAAGCTCTTTCTTGATAACAGCTTTCTTTGCTGGCACAGTTACGGTAACTTTCTTTGCAGGTGGGGCGGCGACAGCGCTTGGCGGGGCTTTTTTAAGCGGTGCGCTGGTGCTAATTGTCGGCGCTGCCTGAGCATTGTCGGCAGGCATGATTAATGAGGCGCAGATGGCGGCGAGATAGATTTGTGATTGCAAATGCACGAATGGCTTGCTCCTGATAGCTGAGCGCTCTTGTCAGGCTGACGCGCTCATCACAGCTGTATAAAGACACAATGGGCACATGTTGTCAATCGCGGGCGGGTCCGTCGATTAATAAGACGCATTAATTCAAGTTGACAGCGTATGCGCTAGCCCATAACATCTATGGTTCATTGATTTTCGCAGCTGTATAAACTTCCACGAGGCACCGTTTGAACCGCAGACTAATATCTCTTTCGGGTATGGTGGCCTGTGCACTGTGGGTAGTGGCACTAAATTCTGCTGATGCCGGCACTAAACCCGATCAAGTTGTGGGCAGCGCACCCTGGTGCCAGGCTGCTGTAACCGCCCCAGCGGCTTGTGGCCCGGTTAAGGGAGTGGTAGGCGGCGCCCCTTTCGTTTGCGAATCGGTGCTCTGGAATAGCTTCAGTGTAACTTTCAAGCAAAGCCACAAACGGTACTGCAAAGTGGTGGTAAATATGATGCAGAGCGAGAAACCGCTCTGCAATAAGAATTTTACTTCTGACAATAATAAGCATGTGCAAGTCTATGTCTATACTCGCGAATCAAGTAAAGCGAAAGTTGTTGAAAAACACTTGACCAGCAAAGACAATTTTGGTCTCAAGTTTAAGCTTGGTGCTTTGCGAGAAAACGATTCGGTGCCCGGTGCCCTAACTTTGCGGCTTCCTGACGGCAGCTATATTAACGGGGCCTTTTTAGCGCAAAAAGCACCCCGAGTAATCTGGGATGATCAAGCAGTGCTGCCCTGATGGCTATAATAAATCGGCATGAAAATCTCGGCTGGGGCAATCGTGACGCAAATAGAGCTGGCGAGACAGTGCCCGCGGCACCAACGAAATTTGGTGGTTTATTCGCTCGGCTGTTTTGCCTGCCGCACATGTTGATTGGCATCTGGCTGGCCTATATGTGTTTCATCAACATAATGCCAATTGCTTTTGGTACTGACGTAGAAGGTCACGTTGAGACTCTCGCACCCCGCGAAGGCAGGCGGAAAACTAGCTATCACCTTTCCTATAACTTTCCTGATGGTGACAAAACCATCAGAAGCAAAACCACTATCGACCGCGCCTTTTATTTATCGCTCAAAGAAGGTTCGCCTGTGCCGGTGCGCTACTGGTCATTGGCGAAAGAGCCCACGGCCTATATCACCTATCCAGGGCACAACCATTTCAACATGTTCTTGCTCTTCTTCACTCTGTTCTGGGATTCAATCATGGGCCTGATATTTTTCACCATGTATCTTCTTCCACTGATGGTTGCGCTCGGTATATGGAAAGCACCACTCAGCCCCAACTAGAGTTTGTTCTGCCCTAAGGCTTTTTATAAGTGATGCGGTAGATATTCCCGGCCAGATCGTCCGAGACAAGCAGAGCGCCATCTGGTGCCACCAGTATGTCCACCGGTCGGCCGGCATATTCTTGTTTTTCTTGGTTGAGCCAACCTTCGGCAAATGGCTCATATTTGAGGGCCTTGCTGCCGTCAAGGGTGACGCGCATAAGGCGGCAGCCGCTTTTCTTGCTGCGATTCCACGAGCCATGCTCAGCTATGAAAACATTGCCTTGATATTGCGGAGGAAACATTTTGCCTGTGTAAAAGCGCATACCCAGCGCCGCCACGTGTGCGTCCAGCGGCATCGCGGGTGGTGCGAACGTCGTATCTTTTGGTGTGCGCCAGCCGAAGAGCGGATCGACTACGTTCATACCGTAGCGATAGGGAAAGCCAAAGTTCATGCCGGCTTTTGGTGCGCAATTGAGCTCGTCTGGCGGAATATCGTCGCCCAGCAAATCTCGTCCGTTGTCGGTAAACCAGAGTTCTTTCGTTTGCGGATGAAAATCAAAACCAACGGTGTTACGAATGCCTGACGCAAATTGTTCCAGTTTGCTGCCGTCTTTATTCATGCGCATCATTGAAGCGTATATTTTTTTAGACGGTTCGCAGACATTGCATGGCGCGCCCACCGGCACATAGAGCTTGTCGTCTGGGCCGAAGCGAATATACTTCCAGCCGTGGTGTCGGTCTGAAGGAAATTGCTCTGTCACCACTGCCGGTGCCGGTACCTTGGGCAATAATCTTTCAAGATCGTCGTATCGCAAAATGCGATTGATCTCGGCCACATATAGAGACCCATTGTTGAATGCCACGCCATTGGGGCAGCTGAGTTCTGATGACAGGGTCATTAGTTGATCGGCCACACCGTCTTTGTTTGTGTCTCTCAGTGCGTAGACTTTGCCGTTTTTGTTTATTTTTGTGCCCACGAATAATGTGCCGTCTGGGCTCATTGTCATCTGTCTGGGGCCGTCCATGCCGCTGGCAAAAGCACTAATGTGAAACCCCGGGGGCAATTTAATAGATTTTGTCAGGCTGGTAGGCGACTGAGCATAGGCTGCAGTAGCAATGGAGAGGGGCAATACCACCATTGCCAGAACAAATTTAATTAAACGGAACCTGGGGGAGATAAGCCAGTCACACAAATCACTTCCCTTCACAAGGTTAATAAGCATCATGGTTTTTTTATGGCTCCCCAGTATTCTTTTGAGTATTGGTCTCACAGTCTTACTCAATATGCTGTTCAAAAAGTAATTCTAGAGCATTGTTTTAGAGTACATCTAGAGCAGGATCGATCCGATTTTCTGTACTTTCACAGAATCGTCGAGCACACGCTCGGCTTGCTCCGGGCCACGGGCTGGCAGATTCACAGCCGAGTCGTCATGGTGAAGAATGCCAACTTGCATAATCACGCTGGCCTGGTCCCAGTAGACATTCAGGCGTGCAAGCTTATCAAGACAAAATGTGGCCAGCATTACTAGCGGAATGGCCACACTTTTATTAGTGGGTGGCACCCCGGGCAGAATAAAATCCATTTGTCGGTCGTGAGTGAACGATAGAATAAGTTCATCTACCACTCGATTGGCGCTCACAGTGCGTGATATCGATGTCAATCTGGCGTCGCCGCTCAGGGCTTTGAACAAGTCTTGATAAAAACGCTTCAACTCGTTCACGCTGTGTCCGCCTGTCAAAGTTGGCAGGAAAGTTACTACAGCATCTTCCGCCAATGTCTCCATTGTGCCTTCTAGATTTTTCTGATTGACGGCAGTGAATAAATGATGATCGAATAATCCTTCGACATCGACCCGCGGGCCAATTGTATCGTGCAAAAATTCAACCGTGCGCGATTGTGCTAGAAGTGCCGCCCGCTGGTTGTATGAAGCTCGCGCGTCGCAGTTAAAGCCGTGGCCGGTATTTTCATATACAAACACTCTGGCGTGATGATTGCTCACCATTTTGGTCATCAATTTTTCCATCGATGTCTGCGGTATCAAATCGTCGTTGGCACCAAGATGGAAAATTATCGGGCAGCTTAAACGATTGGCGTCACTTAAATATTTATCGGTGTCTGCGCCATAGTAGCAAACCGCGGCGTCAAGTCTGGCCTGGGTAGCCAGTCTATACGCCAGCCGGCCGCCCATGCAAAAACCTAGAGCGGCAATGCCACCAGAAACATGTTCAGAGTGGCGTAAATATTCCAGAGCGCATTTTAAATCTTGCAAGCCCTGCTCTTCGTTGAACTTAGCTTTGTAACCGAGTGCTTTTTCCATGTCGTTGCCGCTATAACCCAGTTCAACGTCAGGCCACATGCGAAAGAATAAGTCGGGTGCCAGCACCACGTAGCCGTTTCGGGCATAGTGATCGGCTACTTTGCGAATGTGCGGATTGACGCCGAAAATCTCTTGAATTAATAGAATCGCCGGGCCGGTGACTGTTTTCGGCAGCGCCAGATAACCAGAAAAAGTTTCTCCATCGGCAGCTGTGAGAGAAATTTTCTGGTGCGACATGCTTTTATCCTTTTCAAAGCTATTCAAACCAATTGAGCAAGTCAATGGTGATCGGTTCACCTTCAGGCAAAAATTCTAAGTCTTGGTCAAAATGCATCAGGCAATTGGCATTGGCCAGACCTGTGAGCATGTGTGATTCCTGGCCGCTGGCAGGCATGGCGCTGAGAACGCCTAATTCTGTGGCTGTGACCATGCCCCGCACAAAATCTAGTCGGCCTGATTTTTTCTTCAAGTTGCGAGCGACCTTTGCCTTAAATCGTTTGGGCTTGCTTTCGAAATTTTGCATTTTCATGATTGCCGGTTTGACAAACAAATTGAATGTCACCAGAGCCGATACCGGATTTCCGGGCAGGCCGAAAACCAGTTTACGATCGCCGATTGATGTATCACAAGTGTCAAAAGTGTGACCTTCTGCCACGCCAAAATAAACAGGCTTGCCCGGTTTGATGGCGATGCGCCAGAACACAGTGTCTACGCCAAGATCTTCGCAAACGTCTTTGACATAATCGTACTCGCCAACAGATACTCCGCCGGCAGAAATAATCAGGTCAGAATTCTCCAGTGCTTCTTTAATAACTTTCGCTGTTTCTTCACGGTCGTCGCGTACGTGATAGCGCACTACGTTTTGAACGCCCATGGCATTTAACGCTGCTACCAGAGCATATGAATTAGAGTTGTAAATTTCGCCTTCGCCCAGTGGCTCGCCTGGCTCTTTCAGCTCGTTGCCTGTGGCTATCACAGCCACTTTTGGGCTTCTGTATGTTTTAAATTCGGTTATACCAAGGGTGGCAATTAAGCCTATGATTGGCGGTGAAATCATAGTGCCTGGTTTTAAAACCGTGGCGCCGGCTTCAATTTCTTCGCCCTGCAAACGAATGCTTTCGCCAATTCTGGTTTTGCAAGATACATGTATATAATCGCCGTCCACCCGGCAATTTTCTTTCATCACTACTGCTTCAACTGTGCCAGGCACCGGGGCTCCAGTGAGAATACGCGCGCATTCGCCCTGGTTGAGTGTTAATCCGGCGCATTCTTGAATGCCTGCTGCCACTTCGCCAACCATTTTTAATTTGACCGGGTTTTGCGGAGTGGCCGTCAGTAAATCTTCAACCAGAACACCGTAACCGTCTACGGCCGAATTGTTGAATTGAGGCAAATCAAAAGCGGCTTTCAGTGGTTCGGACAATACTTTTTTTAGTGCCGTAGATAGAGTGCTGGTCTCACTAGACAAGGGCTGGCAATTCTCGAGAATGGCTTTGAGCGCTTGCTCATAAGTCAACATAGAATCTTGCAATTTAGGTGCACAATCACTGGTGTTCATGATTTATGCCTTTTTTTTTATGACTGTGACCTTCACCTTCAAGCATTTTAAAAGCGTGATTAATAGCAGGGAACAGCACGGTCATGCCATCTTGAGCCGCACCGAGAGAACCGGGCAAGCTGACGATAATTGTTTTATCGCGCACTCCGGCAACAGAACGGGAAAGCATTGAGAATGAATTGCGGTTTTGACTATAATCTCTGATTGCTTCTACCACTCCCGGCAATTCTTTTTCAATTAAACCCTTAAGAGCGTCTGGTGTATTGTCACGCGGTCCGATACCGGTACCGCCGGTGGTGATCAGCAGATTGACTTGAAGATCGTCGCAAATACGGCGTACCGCCGGCACGATTTCGGCCTCATCGTCGGGCAGCACTAAAAATTCCGTCAGTTCAAAGCCGCGAACTAGTAATTCGCCGGCAATATATTTGCCTGATGAATCTTCAGAATTGCCCGCTGCGACGCTGTCAGACAAAACGACTACAGCCGCTTTAAGTACTTTTCCGTCAGCCGGTGGTGGCGCATAATCGCTTTTGCCGCCGGTTTTACTTAGCAGGGTGATTGATTCGATTTCCATCAAATCATCGATCATCTTGGCCATGTCATAGATAGTTAAAGCCGCTACCGAAGCCGCTGTCAGTGCTTCCATTTCTACACCGGTCTTGTAAATGGCCTTGACTTTTACTTCAATTTCAATGCGATCTTCGTCTAATTGAAACTTGACGCCAACAAAATCAACGGGCAAAGGATGGCAGTAAGGAATTATCTGGCTGGTATTTTTGGCCGCCTGAATAGCGGCGACTTTAGCTACTGCCAGTGGGTCTCCTTTGGGTAAGGTGCCGCCTTTGATTTGCCTGATTGTGTTCGGGCTCACTCGCAATATTGCTCTGGCCACCGCTGTTCTCAGCGTATTTACTTTATGCGAGACATCGCGCAACTTTCCCAAACCCCCGGTGAATTAGCCGCCTATTTCAATCATGGCCCTGTTCTCGCCTGCGGCAATCTCTTCTGCCGGCGGATGGGCCTCTGGTTTTTGCACCAGAGAGTAAAGAATCATACCTTCAAGGTCGTTGTCACTAGCGCCTTTGCGCATGGCGTCGCGCAAATTGATTTCGGCCGGATAGAACAAGCAAGACTTGATTGAGCCATCATTTGTCAGGCGCAGTCTGTTGCAGGTGGAGCAAAAAGATTCTGACATCGAAGTAATGAAGCTCACCGAGCCACCACCGGCGATAGCATAGTCTTTGGCCACGGCAGAGGGATCATTGACCATGCGCGTCAACTCATAGCGCTTCTCGATCTCAGCCAGCATGTCTTTGTAAGTCACTACTTTGGCGCTGGTCCACTGATTGTCTTTGAAGGGCATGTATTCGATGAAACGCACATTGATTTTGTGCTTGGCGGCAAAGTCGGCAAAAGCCATGACTTCGTCGTCATTAACGCCGGCCATCACCACCATGTTTATTTTTAAACTATCGAAGCCACATTCGATAGCGGCGTAAATTCCAGCCATCACTTGATCAAATTGATCGAGGCGGGCGATGGCGGTGAAGCGCTCTTTTGAAAAGGTATCGAGGCTGATGTTGAGAGCGTTGAGCCCCAGTTCTTTTAACTCTTTAGCATGCTCTGCCAGCAAGGTGGCATTGGTGGTCATGGCTAAAGTTTTTAGCTCGGCAATGGCACCGAGATCTCTTACCAGTGTGGACAAACCTTTTCTTACCATGGGCTCGCCGCCGGTAAGTCTGATTTTGGTAATGCCCATAGCAGCGAAAATCACAGCCAGTCTGGTGATTTCTTCATAGGTCAAAAGTTCGTCGCGTTTTTTCCATTCCAAACCGTCATGCGGCATGCAATAAACGCAGCGCAAGTTGCAGCGGTCGGTGACTGAAATGCGCAGATATGAATGCGCCCTGCCGAAGCTGTCTATCAGTCTATTTGGAGCCATGGCTGGCCTCACAGGCTGATGCACTGCTCAAATGCTGACAATTTACCCAATCAGAACTTCCGCCTTCATATGTTTCTTTTTTCCAGATTGGCAGGCGTGTTTTAATTTCGTCGATGATGTAGCGCGAAGCAAGATACGCCTCATGGCGATGAGCGCTGGTGACGGCGACAAAAACGGCCATTTCGCCTACTTTTAGCTCTCCCACCCGGTGCACGCACAGCGCGTCCAAAATGCCAAAACGCGTGTGCGCTTCATCTAAGATATTTTCGGCTTCCGTTTGACCGAGCGTTTCGTATGCTTCGTATTCTAAAGTTACTACCGCTTTGCCTTCATTGCGGTTGCGCACAATTCCTTCAAAACAAACAACCGCTCCGGCTCTGTCATCTTCAAGAGATTTTTTCAGTGGGTCTATTTCAAATTTTTCAGCGGCAAATTTAAACATTTCAACCACCTGCCACTGGTGGAATAAACACTACTTGAGCGCCCTCAGCAAGCGGTTCTTGCCAATCGACAAATTTGTCGTTGAGAGCAACGCGCAATTGATTTTGTTTAAGTGAAAAGCCATGTGCGGCGGCAAGGTCGTTGTAAAGCGCGCTTAAAGTGGCTGCTTCGGTGCTCACTTTTTCGCTGGTTAAACCGCGCTGGTCTTTTAAAATTGCAAAGTAACGCACGGTCACAGTGACGTTAACCTTTTCGGCGTCTCTATTTTCAGCAATTTCCATGGTCACGTTCCGCCGTTATCGCCAGCGCTTGCCATCGTCTTTTATCTGTGGCTCTGCTGGCAATTATATACTGTGTGCTCCGTTCAGCAGATTATTGCATTGGAGCATTCATGCCTGAAGTCAAAAGTGAACAAGTAAGCGCTTCCTGCGGAGCCTGGCCTTCTCCTATTGCCGCAGAACAGGTGGCCCGTGGCGCTCTCAGGCTCAGTCAGACCGTTTACGACAGTGACGGCGAAACGCTCTATTGGCTGGAAGGCCGACCGGCGCAAGGCGGGCGCTCTATTTTAGTCAAGCGCGCGGTCAAAGCCGGCGGTGAACTTTGCACCAGCGACATCAATAGCGGTGAAGACAGCATTCGCAGTCTGGTACACGAATACGGGGGGGGAGCCTTCTCTGTCGACAGCGCTGAAATTGCTTATTCTAATTTTACCGACCAGCGGGTCTACCTCGCAGAAGGCGCCAAGCATAAGGTGGTAAGCGCCGCGCATGTCGGCAACACTCACCGATATGCCGACTATTGCTTCGATCGCAGGCACAATCGCTTACTTTGCGTTTTAGAAGTGCATGCCCCGGACGCTGTCGAACCCAGCAACTGTATTGCTTTTCTGCCTCTACCAGCGGCAGGTGGCGGTAGCGAACAGGGTGAAGAGCCGGTGGTGCTCGCTTCAGGTTTTGATTTTTATTCATCGCCGCGCATAAGCCCAGACGGTAAGCATTTTGCTTATTTATGCTGGCGCCACCCCAACATGCCGTGGGACGGCTGCGAGCTGCATCTGGCCGAAGTTGATCAAGATGGAAGGTTGCACAATGTCAGGCTGGTGGCCGGCGGCAGCGATTGTTCGGTGTTTCAGCCCCAGTGGTCACCGCAGGGCAAGCTTTTCTTTGTGGCCGACGATTCTGGTTACTGGCAGCCTAAAGTGATTTGCGATCTTTCCACCCTTAAGGCCGAGACTCTCGTTACAGACCCAGCCTTTGCCGAATGCGAGTTCGGGCAGCCCATGTGGGGTTTCGCTCAATCTTGTTATGCCGTGCTTTCTGAGCGCCTGGCTATTTTCGCCTTCAATCGTCGCGGCATCTGGTCGCTGGCCCGAGTTGAACTCGATTTTGAGCACGAGCACAAGCTGGTAGAAATTGATTCGCCCTACACTGAATTTGCTTATCTGACCGGCGGCAAAAATCGCGTGGCCATGCTGGCAGCTTCTGCCTCACAACCGCAAAGTGTGGTGGAATTAGATTTACAAACAGGAGCATTTTTGACGATCAAAAGTGCAGCAGACGACCTGCCCGACCCTGCTTACATGTCGGCTCCGCAAGTGATTGAATTTCCCACCGTCGGCGGCAAAACTGCTTTTGCTTTTTATTACGCGCCCAGCAACCCCGATTACAAATCACTGGCAGGCGAGGCGCCACCGCTGGTGGTGAAATGTCATGGCGGCCCCACCGGCGGGGCATCAAGCAGCCTTTCGCTTGGTATTCAATACTGGACCTCACGAGGATTTGCCATCGTCGACGTCAACTATGGCGGCAGCACAGGCTTTGGCCGCGAATATCGCAAGCGCTTAAACAATAATTGGGGCGTGGTCGATGTCGAAGATTGCCGCAAGTGTGTGGAATATCTGGTGGCTAAAGGTCTGGCCGACAGTGAGCGGGTGGCCATCACCGGCGGTAGTGCGGGCGGCTACACTGTTTTGTGCGCCCTGACTTTTACCGATACATTTAAAGCCGGTGCCAGTCACTACGGCATCGGTGATCTTGAAGCTCTGGCCCGCGACACCCACAAGTTTGAAGCGCGCTACCTCGATAATTTAGTGGCCCCCTATCCGGCCGGCCGCGACCTTTATTTCGAGCGATCACCGATCAATCATGTGGATAAGCTCAATTGTCCGGTGATCTTTTTTCAGGGATTAGACGACAAGGTCGTGCCCCCGAATCAGGCCGAAGCCATGGTCAACGCTTTGAAAAGCAAAGGCATCGCTGTGGCCTATATCACTTACGAAGGTGAAGCCCACGGATTTCGCAAAGCCGAAAACATTGTTCGCACTATTCAGTCTGAATACTATTTCTTCACCCGCATATTCGGCATCAAATCGGAGCACACCGTTGAGGTTCAAATCGAAAACTTGAGTGTTATATAGAATTTAATTGTCAATAGCTTCAAGTCTTAGTGCGGCGGGGTTTCTATTCCACTAGAATGACTCTTGCGTATATGTTTATGTACTGGTTTCGAACAGGTATCCGGCGGCTGACGGGGACGATTTGTGGGAAGCTCTTGCACCAAGTTACTCGTTTGCACCAAAGGCAAGCACTGTTCAGCTCGCGATTCGCAAGACGTGCTCACGTTCTTGCGCAAAACCATCGAGAAAGCACAGCTCGATTATGTTTTGAAAGTAAAAAAGACAGACTGTTTGGGGCTTTGCAAGCACGGGCCGGTGGTACAGATCGACGCTAAAAGCAGGGTCAAGGACAAAGCTAAAGACAAGTTTAAAGACAAGGCGGCGGTCAGCTATGGCGGCGTCACCGAAATAGATTGCATCGATATTATCGAACGCCATATATCCAAAAACAAACCAATTAAGAGATTATTGATTAAACGCGGCAAACAGAAATAGGCTTTCTGCTGTAAATTAATAGCACTGCGTTAAGGATGATCATGGCCAACGAGCCTTCCGGAACCCCTGCAAAGATTACGGGCGAACCTCTGTTTACTAGAGTTTTGTCTGATTTGAAGCAGCACAGACCACAACTGGCTGAGCGTATCGCAGCCAATTCGTCGGTGCTCGAACGGGTGCGTGATTATGAGAAACAGACTGCGCTGGTAACAAAGCAGGTCAGCCTCGCCGCTGCTAAGGGTGAAGACATTGAAAAGCTGGCTTTGCTCGACCCCATAACCGAGCTTTACAATCACAGAGCCTTTGTCAAAGAATTAAAAGCTGAGCTTGCAAGAGCCAAGCGCTACAAGCATCCGGCTTCGCTGGTTTTACTTAGCGTTGATGGATACGATGACCTGGCCAGCCAATTCGGCCCCCTCACTGCTGAAGCTATACAAAAAATTGTCTCGCACGCTATTCGCAGCGCCTTGCGCGAAGTTGACGTGGCCTCTAAATATAATCAGTGGCAGTATGCCGTGATTTTGCCGCAGACTAACGCGGCCGGTGCATCTCTTGTTGGCGAACGCATGCGCTTGCGGGTAGGCAATCAGGCTATCAATCACAACGGTCAGAATTTCTCAGTTACTGTCAGTGTGGGCGTGGCGACTTTCCCTGATCATGCAGATGAATATGATATTTTAATTGCCTGTGCTATCGAGGCACTCGAAACAGCCTTGATGCGCGGCGGTGATCGAGTAATTTCGGTTTAGATGTAGGCACTATATTCGGTGGCTTCTATTGCTGATGCTAATTGGCGGGTTGTTGTTTCGTGGCAAAATACGTCCGGACGTATTTTGTTTGCCGCAAGTGAGGCTGTTAGCTGGAAGATTTACGCCCGGGCGTAAATCTTCCAGCTAACAGTCCAATATTAGACCAATGCTCTATACTACCGCCTCTGAAGATGCCCCATAG
>JADYXQ010000177.1 GCA_021772135.1 Candidatus Obscuribacter sp. | reverse complement strand
TCCTGAACCTCAGTCTGTACAACAGTTCGCCAACCCCGCCGCAGCACCGCGAATTGAGCAAGAAAATCCGAAAGTAGAACAACAAGATCTTTTCCAACGCCTGGCCGGAAGTCAGTCGATTACTCCCACTCAAGCTCCTCAGACTGTTCCAACTGTTCCAACTTTTCCATCTTCTCAACGGTCTCAGGTGGATATGCAAGCACAGGCACAGGCTCAAGCCGAAACTACTCAAATTCCTCAAGCCGCGCCAATACAACCATCAGTACAAGCTTCAATGCAAGCACCAGTAAACGCAGCGCTCACTCCACCCACAACAATGCCGGCAGTGGCTTATCATTTTCAGGCTGGGGCGGAAGGCCCGAACGGAGCTGCCGGCAAAGTCAGCATTGAAAAAGAAACAGCAGAAAATAATCGCAAAGTGGCTCACGCACTGAAGGGCCTCTTCGATTCAGTCGATGCCTCCATTAGCGCCCTTAACGCCTTAGGGGTGGAAGCCATGAATGCCGACGATATTCAGGCAGTCAGCAACGTTATGAAGCAATCCAAGACTTTGAAAGTACTCAGAGACGGTATCGTGCAACTTTCTAAAGACTGGCAAAAATCAATCGAATAGCGGCATCCGCAGCCTGCAAAAGAAAAAAGCGCTTCAGTGAATTGAAGCGCTTTTTTAGTTAAATTCGGAGAGGGAGGGATTCGAACCCTCGGTACAGATTAACTCCGTACGTCTTCTTAGCAGGAAGGTGCTTTCGACCACTCAGCCACCTCTCCAGGTGCTGCCAATACTCGGCTCTCTTATGATATCTCACAAAGGGGCGCATTACAAAAACCGGCGGCAATGATTGCGGATTTTATCTCGATCTGGCCGTTTTAGGTTGCAAGGAGATCGCTAAACCGCTCAAATATTGCCCAGAACCACCAGGTTGACCCAATAGTAGGCAATTGCGCTGCTGATGATGATGCTGTCGCCCCGATCGAGAAAGCCGCCGTGGCCGGGAAAAATGTCGCCGGAGTCTTTGATGCCGGCGTCTCTTTTAAGCAGCGATTCACAGAGATCACCTAATTGTGCAGCAACGGAGATTGTGGCGGCCATAAGCGGCGCCTGCCAGAGATTGAATTTAAAAGGATGACATGCAAAGAGCACATGGTCAGACAAATAAGTAATAGTCATGCCGAAAATGATGGCTACGGCAAATCCGCCAATAGCCCCCTCAATGGTTTTTTTCGGACTGATTTGCGGATAGAGCAAGTGTTTGCCGATTTTCTTGCCGATGTAATAAGCAAAGACATCAGTGCTCCAGATAATGAATAGAGTGGCCCAGACGTAAGCCAGCCCCGGCTGCTGCAGCGGATTATCCGTGAGAGGCATGCCTACCGGGGTGAGGTTGCGCAATAACACCAGGTGACTTGGCAACCAGCCTACATATATAAAACCAAGAATGGTAGAGGCAATATCGGCGATTGTGGCCGGCGGATTGTCGTTGCGAAAAAGCAAACGAAAGAACGATATATATATGCCTATAGTGAGCAGCAGGGGAAAATGCTGAATGGAGAAACTATCCGGCAGTCTGACGCCGCCAAGCATCCATTGAGGAATATCAGGCAGGGCCGCCACCACAAAAAAGGCCACAATCATTCCCAGAACGATACGGCTGGATGGATTGATGCCTTTCTTGCGCGCCATGGCAATGAACTCGCGCCCACCCATGTAACAGGCATAGCCCAAAGCCAACGACAAAAATATGCCGCCGGCCATGATGCTGAATACAGCACCGGCAAATAAAAGCCAGCCAAAAAGAAGTCTCATTTTGCTGTTCTAGTGCTCTCTTGTTGCAGGGCTTGAAGCCATTAACCGCGCTGAAAAATATGCAGTCAGGGGAATGGTCAGAACCAATCCTAGACTACCACTAATTGCAGAAGCCACTTCTGTTGCAACCAGATCGAGATTTATAAGTTTTGTCGAAGGTATTTGACTAATGAGCAGAAGCAGAGGCAGAGCAGAGCCGGTGTAAGCAAGTATCAAAGTATTGGTCATGGTGCCCATGATGTCGCGACCGACGTTCATGCCTGATTGATAAAGCTGGGAAAAATTCTGGTGCCCGGTTTTGGCCACTTCAGACACGGCCGAAGCAATGGAAATGCCCACGTCCATAATTACTCCCAGGGCACCAATGAGCATTCCGGCCGCCAGAAGACCGCTATAGAAACTGGGCCGAGCAACCAGAACAGAACCACGCAAAATCTGCGCTTCTTCAGACGACAAGCCGGTCAGCGGTGCACTCAAAATTACCAGTTGCGCAGCAATACCCGCCACAATCACACCGCCCACTGTACCAAGCATAGCCGCTAGAGCCTTTTTAGAACGTCCGGCAACGAAATACATGGTGGCCACTGCAGAAACAAGACAAATGGCAATAGCCACTATTAAAGGATCAAAGCCATTCAGTGAGAGAGGAAGTAAGACAAAAGCAATCAAGCAAACGCTGATTAAAAGCGCCACTAAAGACTTGAGACCCTTCTTGCCGCCAAAGACGATAAATGCCACAAGAAAGGCCAGCAAGAGCCAACCTAAAGTAGGGGCGCGATGATAATCGGCAATGTTGTATTCGCTTTTGACTTTGCCACTGTCCGTAGTACCGGTAACGATAGAAAGAATTACTTCTCCACCTGGTCTGGCATTAATATTGAAGGCCGGATTATCGGTAATTTCGTTGGCAACCGAAACCTTTTGCCCTTTCAATTTGCCTTCCAAAATTTCCACATCGACGACTTCACGGTTTGAAACCATGCCTGTAGACGTGAGCAGCTCTCGATTGAGCGTGGGCTTGCCCACTGAAATCACACGAGCAACGGCAAATTCTTCGTCGGTAAAATGCGAACCGGGATCTTTCAGCGTGGCACCGCCGGCACTATTGAGCGCTGAAGATCCGGAAGTGGGAGGCATTTAAACGTCACTACCATTTTCTAGACTATTTTTGTTAAAAATATCCAGCTGTTTAATTTCGGCAGTGGCCAGCTCCGCCAGTATGCGTTTGCTCACAGGCTTGTTCAAATGCTGATAAGCAAAAGGTGTAGCCATGCGCCCGCGAGCAGTACGCTGAATAAAACCTTTCTGAATCAAGAAAGGTTCGTAGACATCTTCTACGGTTTCAGAGTCTTCGCCTATGGTGGCAGCGAGTGTTTCTAAACCTACCGGGCCGCCATCATAATGATCAATCAAAATCTGCAGCAACTTTCTGTCGGTCATATCGAGGCCGTGCTTATCTACTTGATACGATTCCAGCGCCGCTTCGGCAATGGCACCATCTATTAAGGCCGCACCCTGGTATTGTCCGAAGTCACGCACCAGTCGCACTAGCCGGTTGGCAATACGAGGTGTGCCCCGCGCACGCGAAGCGATTGCCGCCACGGCCTGGTCGTCCATAGAAACATTTAAAATCTTGGCCGTGCGCGCCACAATTTTTGCCAACTCATCTTCATCGTAAAATTCAAGCCGACAGACAAAACCAAAGCGATCTCGCAATGCATTGGAAAGCATTCCGGCTTTAGTGGTGGCACCAATCAAAGTAAAACGCGGCAGGGGCAAACGCATGGTGCGTGTGGCCTGACCTTTGCCTGTGGTCAAATCGATAACGAAATCTTCAATGGCCGGGTAAAGCAACTCTTCCGCCACGCGGCTCAGTCTGTGAATTTCGTCGATAAAAAGTACATCGCCTTCTTCTAACTGATGCACCAGGCCGATGATATCGCGCGGCCGCTCCAGGGACGGACCTGAAGTCATATGAATGCGCGCTTGCATTTCATTGGCGAGCACTCGTGCAAGAGTAGTTTTGCCCAGGCCGGGAGGACCATAAAAAAGTACATGATCAAGCGCTTCACCGCGCGATTTGGCCGCTGAAATCGACATGTGCATCATATTTTTCAGGCGGGATTGACCGATATATTCCTGCAGGCTATCAGGCCGAACTGCCTGGTCTGATCTTTGATCGGCAGAGTTTTCCTGGCCGGAAAGTAAAGAAGAACGACGATTTTGGTTAACGTTAACTTCTTCTATACTTGGAGAATTTTTTCCGCTATCCGTGGGTTTTGCCGCCACTTTCGTTTTGCCCGACGAAGGAGAGGCCGACACTTTGCTCTTTAGCTGTTCCGCAGTGGAATCAGATGATGAATCACCACTGGTTTTGATAATCGTCATTAATAGAGCCGTCTCGTTATTGTGCGGTTACTTGGGCAGGTAATCAGGAGATGATGAGAAGTAATCAAGGTGCTGGCGAAGCAGGGCGTTTATCATAATTGTTGCCGCCTCAGCCTCATGAATATGCCAAGGATATACTTGCGATGAATACAGTCCAAAGCCCTTCGCCAACAGCAATGTCCGGTGCCAGCACATCGAGCTCAAGCTCCAGTCTAAGTCATAATCCATCGCTTGTCGCTAGCAACAAAATTGTGGCCGACCGGCTCACTTATGAGAAGTCAATTTATACCAGAGTAATACCGACAGGTCTGACTCGTCCTTCGCCTGAAATCTCAGTAGTGATACCGGTCTATAACGAAGAAGAAAATGTCGACTTGCTCTACAGCAAACTGGTCAGCGCTTTAGACCAGCTGGGCCGAGCCTGGGAAGCCATTTTAGTAGATGACGGCTCGAGCGATCAATCTTATAACAAGCTCAAGGAAATAGCCGCCGGCGACACCCGCATCAAAGTATTGCGTTTCGTGCGCAACTTTGGTCAGACAGCAGCTCTGGCTGCCGGCATTGACCATGCCCTGGGTGACGTCATTATCCCCATGGACGCCGACCTGCAAAATGATCCGGCCGATGTGAAAAAGCTGCTGGAGAAACTGGACGAAGGCTACGATGTCGTGAGCGGTTGGCGCAAAGAGCGCAAAGATGAGCTTTTCTTACGCCTGATACCCTCCTGGACAGCCAACAAAATCATCTCTTCCATCTCAGGAGTACGCCTGCACGACTATGGTTGCTCTCTTAAGGCCTATCGCAAAGAAGTAATCAAAGACGTCAGACTGTACGGCGAGATGCACCGCTTCGTACCAATTTATGCCACATGGCTTGGTGCCCGAGTGGCTGAAATTCCAGTTAATCACTACGCTCGTCAATTTGGCCAATCAAAATACGGCATCTCACGCACATTCAAAGTTGTGCTCGATTTGATCACAGTCAAATTCATGGCCAAATATTTCACCAAACCAATTTATGTCTTCGGCACTGCCGGCCTCGCTTCATGGATTTTGTCATTCTTGATTTTCGGCTGGATGGTAGTTTTAAAATACTACTATCAGACTTCATTTATTGAGACACCACTACCGGTGCTTGTGGCTGTCTTCTTCTTAATGGGAATGCAACTTCTCTTAATGGGTCTGCAAGCCGAAATCATGATGCGCACGTACCATGAATCGCAAGGCAAGCGCATCTATAAAGTAAAAAGCACTCTCAATGTCGACGGCGAACTGAGCTAGAGTTTTAATTTAAGCGATTAAAACCGTCTGTTCAGTTCCCACTGATAAGCGCTTTCCACTACCTGCTCAAGATTGAACTGGGGCTCCCAGCCAAGTACTGCTTTGGCTTTGCTGAAGTCAGCGACTAGAGCTGGTGGGTCACCTGGTCTGCGGTCGACTTGCTGGCAAGGCACGGCTTTGCCTGTTACTTTTTCAACCGCCGCAACCACATCTTTGACCGTGGCACCATTGGCCGTGCCTAAATTAAGAGCGATACCATTTTCGGCCGACTCTGCCATATCACCTTTAAAATCAGCGCCGGCAATAAGTTTCAGAGCGAGGCAATGTGCTTCTGCGAGATCGTTGACATGAATATAATCGCGCACGCAGGTGCCGTCTCTGGTGGGATAATCGCTACCAAAAATTTTCAGTGGCGTATCACTCTTGCCCATAGCCGCAGCCAGAGCCAGTGGAATCAAATGTGATTCAGGCTCGTGGCTCTCGCCTATGGCACAATCTTTTTCACTGGTGGCATCGGCGCCGGCGGCATTGAAATAGCGCAGCGAGGCATACTTCAATTGCGATGATAGCGCCAGGGCGCGCAAAGCTTCTTCAATCATGAGTTTGGTACTGCCATAAGTATTGATTGGCCTTTGCGGGTGGTCTTCATTGAGCGGTGAATATTTAGGATTGCCGTAAGTGGCACAAGTAGACGAGAAAACCATTTGTTTGACTTCAGCGGCTAACATCACTTGAAGAAATTTCAAAGTCTCTATGACATTGTTTTCAAAATATTTAAACGGTTGGATCTGCGATTCACCGACATAAGCGTTGGCAGCAAAGTGCACTACGGCGTCGATTTCGTGGGCGGCAAAAATACCCGCCATAGCATCACTGTTGCCGAGGGCGGTCTTATATAAATGAATGCGTGAATTGCACGAGCCATCGAGCGAGAGCAGATTGCCTAGGCTGAGGTTATCGACGACCACCAGTTCGGCAGTAAGATTTTGCTTGAGATAATACCTGACGAAATGGGAGCCGATATATCCAGCCGCACCGGTCACTAGCAACATTGGTCGGACCTCAATATGAAAAGCTGTCAAAATTCTATCAGCTCCGCCAAAAGAGAGTAATATTGTCTTGTTAGGCTCAAAACCTTCCCCAATTGGGTATTAGCAAGTCCGTGAACGATAATCAGACGGCAGGCCTTACAGAATCTGCCAGATTAGACGCTGGTCAACATGAAATTTTCCCCTCCGGTCAGGCCTTCGCCGGCTGGCTGGGAGTTGGTCTGGCTGGTTTTATCTGTCTTTTTCTCGCTCTGGCATCGGTGCATATTTTCAGCCCCGGTCTGCAAGTTAAAGATATTGCTGATAGAGATCTTGTCGCTCCCGAAGATATTTCGGTAATCGACCGGGCGGAAACCGATAAAGCTATTGCTATAGCCAAACAATCGATTATTCCAGTCTTTCAGGTGGACAGAAGCCGCGATCAGGCCTCACAAAAGGCCGTGAAAGCCGCTCTTGCGAAAATTGAACAATATCAGGCCATGGGCCTGGTTCCGCTTAAACCTGCTGCCGCTGCCGGCCCAAACAATGTCAGCCCGGCACAGGTTGCTCGTATTTTGCTCGGTTCAGATGAAAGTTTTGCTCAACAGTCAAGCACCACACCGGCGCTGGCCGCGGAGTTAAATAAAAGGCGGCAGGCGCTCTTGAGTGCCCGAAAATCGGGAGCTATAAGAGATAACGAATTATTGACTGCTTTGACAGTTGAGCCTGCTGATTTGCCTCAATATAGAAAGGTTATGCTGGCCAGCGGTGCGCGTTTATGCAGCAAATTCAATCGCTTTCCCGTTTCTGAAAAACATGTGTGGGAAGAAATCGCCTCTGAATTTTTGCCTGACAGTATGCCGTTTAATTTAAAGCTGGCGTCATCATCACTGCTGGCCGAAAATCTTGAACCCAATATGGTGATAGACAGCAAAGCCACACAGAGTAAAACCGAAGAGGTGGTTAAAACTATCGCCCCGGTAATGCTCAAAATTACAAAAGGCGAAACTATCGTACCCCGAGGCGCGCTCATTACTGAGCACAAACTCGATTTGCTGCAGGCCCTGGGAATTACCCACATAAACCGCTGGCCTTTCATATTCAGCATGGCTGTGTCGCTGATAGCAGCACTAACACTGGTGGCACTATTTCTCTATACCTACGAACCCAAACATTTCTTTTCCAGCAGCTCAATTGGCTTGATGTTCACCGTAGCCGTAGTGGCGTGCACGGTGGCATCAATCATCGGTAAAACTTACCCTCAGTTTGTACCGATACCAGCCGCGGCACTGATTTTCACTATTTTCTTCGGTCACCGGGTGGCTATAGTCTGGACTGTGCCCATGATTATGCTTGTGGCGGTGGACCACCTGATTGATTTACACAATATTTTCGCTCACTGCCTGGCATCGGCCGCCGCCATCTGGACTTATTCCAAAAGGCGCAACGCTTTAATCAGCACCAGCCTCTGTGTGGCTGCCGGTCAGGTGATTGGTGATTTAGCCGCATGCGCCGCCACTCAATCGATTAACTCATGGACAATGCTTGGCCGCCAGGCCGGCATCGATTTCTTTGGTGGCATGTTCTCGGCCATTCTAGCGATCGGCAGCTTGCCTTTTCTCGAAAATATATTTGGTTTGATCACTCCCTTCCGTTTGACTGAATTGACCGACGCCAATCAGCCGCTTTTGCGCCGGTTGGAAGAAACCGCTCCAGGCACTTATCAACACAGCCTGGCAGTAGCGAATTTGGCTGAAGCCGGTGCTAAAGCCATTTCAGCAGATCCCAATATGGTGCGAGCCGGGGCGCTTTATCACGACATCGGCAAAATGGTGCGGCCCAAATACTTTATTGAAAATCAATTGGGTGCCACCAATCCACATGATTCGATGACTCCGGAAGAAAGCCGCGGTCGAGTGCTTGCCCACGTTACCGATGGTATCGAGCTGGGTCAAAAATATGCCCTACCAAAAGCAATTCAAGATTTTATTCCGATGCATCAAGGCACCACGTTGATGGCGTATTTCTATCACAAAGCTTGTTTACGTGACGGCGTAGACAAAGTTGATGCCAGCTTCTATCGTTATCCTGGCCCCAAACCCAATACTAAAGAAACAGCGGTCGTGATGTTGGCGGACGTATCCGAAGCTGTTACTCACAGCATGCAAAATCCTACTAATGAAGAAGTAGAAATTGCCCTGGAAAAAGTTTTCCAGAACCGCTGGGATGACGGGCAGTTTACTGATTCCAGTCTCACTGTGGAAGAGCTGCATAAAGTCAAAGCTGGTTTTTGTCGTGTCTGGCGCACACTGCATCATGAGCGGCTTAAATATCCTTCTACAACTACGGGCAAAATGCCTATCGCCCCTGAAGAAGTGGCGCCGGCAGTGACGATAGCCGGCCCTGTGGCAGGCGCTGAACCAGCAGATGTGGTGAGCAACACTGATTGTTGTTCTTAAATTGTTTTCTTAAGTATTAGCTGTCGCGCAGACGTGTGCGTTGTTTCCAACCAAGGCGAAAAACCGCTTCGTCAAAGAGTAAATTGTTGCGGCAGGCCATGTCTAGGGCCAGTAAGGCGCGCTCTTCGGTTAGATATTCACAGTCCACAAGATACACGGCGCGCAGGGCGCAATAAACCACATGCTCATTAAGAATTTTGGCTGATACCAGCGCTTTACAAAGTTCAATGGCCTGGTTGTAATTTACTTCCAGACGCTCTTTCACTTCCGCCGGCAAATTATCATCGCTAACTGTGAGGTCACCTGTTTCACGCAAAAGATTGAGCATTTTCCGACTGGGATTGAGCAGAATGCGACTGACGGAAGCTTCTGCCACGGCACGATGAAAATTCTGACCGAATTCTTTCATGCGCACATAAGTATCTCCGGCCAGAGCGCTACTTAGCATGTTGTTGTCGATCATCTCTTGCAATTCTACACTGGCATCAATATATTCACGCTTCATGCCGCACACTTCTGCCATTGCCTTGCCCGATGCCTTCGCACCAGCAAGCGAACTCTGCAGCGACTCTAAAAGCTCACCGTCACTAATCAATTCGGCTTCAAAAAGAAGTTCGCCAATGCGCGGCGAGCTGCGCAACATTGAACGTTTGAAGCCGATGTTGTTAGGTAATTTTTCCAGCGACAATTCTCGTTTGTTCGATTCGCCAATGGCTTTGATGCACTGTTCTCTTTTAATGGAACCACGACGCACCAGCTGCTGACCAAGCAAAGCGGTTTCGAGCAACTGCTGGGAAATAATGCCGCGATAACAAAGAATGTGTCCTAGAGGCAAGCCCGTGCGTTGATTAACATCAAGTGCCTGGTCGAGCAAAACAATATCTACCACTTGGGCATCAATTAAAAGTTGCCCCAGTTTATTGCTCAAGTGATCTTCCGGTTGCACCACTCCAGAACGTTCAAAAGCATCAGACAAAGGCACCGAATTTTTGAAAGCTTCGGTCAATACTTTCACACCGACTTCTAATGGTAATTGTCTTTCGTTGATAAGAGTTTGAATATCGAGAGCTGAACGCAATTGCAATTCAGTGACATAGCCAGATTTGGTTAAGACTTTACCAAGCGGCAGGCCCTTATCTTCGAAGCTGCTCAACGCGGTTTGAATAAAATCAAACGAAACCAAACCGGCGTACATCAATAAATCACCGATGCGCACGTGACCGGTGGCATGCAACAAGGCGTTTTTAGTATTGCTGGCATCGGCACGCTCAACAGCCACCGCTGCCAGACGCAAAGCTGTGGCGCTGGGCAATTTTGACTGGCCTGGGCTTTTAGCTGGACGGGCAGCACTAACGTCAATAAGAGTGCTTTCGGGCAGCTCAGCTTTAGGCGCGTTACCGCTATCTTCTTGAGAACCGTCCACTAGTCACCCCTGAACCTGCATTGCCATTAGTTTGAAATCAATCCGGTTGGCTGAAAAAGCTTAGCGCTGTCTTGCCATATTCACGATAGTCCACTTTTACTAGGCTACCACCGTCAACTTCCATGAGATCGTCTCGACTGTGTTCAATAATCACTAGGCCATCTTTTGCCACCAAGTGAAACTCTGCTAAAGAGGCCAGAATCAGGTTGCCGTAGTTTTTTTTATAAGGCGGATCAGCGTAAATAATATCGAAAACAGCGCCATTGATGTGGGGCCAAACCCGCCTGACATCGCAGATGACAACGTCGGCGTCGCCGGGCACATTGAAAAGCACGCTGGATTTTTTGATGCTTGTGGCCTGTGCTTTGTTTTCCTCAACAAAAGTTACACCTTTGGCGCCACGACTGAGGGCTTCAAAGCCCATCAAGCCAGACCCGGCAAAGAGATCGAGAAAGTTGGCACCGCTAATGCGTGAACCTAAAATGTTAAAAAAAGCCTGTCTGGCTTTTGATGATGTCGGACGCACGGTCATGCCGTCAGGACACGGCACGGACCTGCCTCTTAACTGACCGCCGGTAATTCTCAAAACAATGCCTCTTTGAACACATGATAACATGTGGTCTTGAGCAAGAAGCTAACCCTGCTTTCTTGCGACGTACCCTTAAAATGAGGCAACCTACATGAGCGCACGGCGAATAGCGCGTGAACTGGCAATTATCGTTATGCCACAGCTTCCCAAAGACTCGGAAAAGCTGGCCAAGGTTGAAATCTCTGAGATCGTCGATAGGGCAATCCATTTACTTGTCGACTATGCCAAACAAAATTTAAAAGACGTCAATGCCATGCTCACCAAGGCCGGCAATGAGCTGGTCAGCATCGAAGTCGAGCATAACGACAACAGTCAATCGTCTGGGGAGCTGGCAGCAGTGCCGCTTACAACCGCTCAAGTGCGCGATCAATTGAGCACTCTGGAAGTTTCGATCAATATGATCTCAGAAGCTCTCGATATTCCAGAAATGGCTCTCACGGCCAATAGCACTTTGCTCAGAACCAAATGCAAAAAATGCGGACATAACGATGAGATTGCTGTTGACCGGCCTCACAAAGGCGAAATCAGAGATTTTCTCTTCCGCCTGATTGAAACCTATTTAGAAAATCGCGAACTGATTGACGAATATATCAAACGCGCCAGAACTCAATGGCGCATGGAGCGTATGGTATCAATCGATAGAGACATTCTCAGATTAGCCTGTGCTGAAGCTTTTTATCTCGCAGACATTCCAGTCAACGTTGCCATATCAGAAGCAGTGGAATTATCGCACCGCTTTGCCGACGAAAAAGCGGCAAAATTCATCAATGGCGTGCTCGCTGACCTGGCTGAAGAAGCAGAAGCAGTGAGACGCTCGGCCAGACGCAAAGCTTACGCCGCCGGTCAAGCCGAGCCGGTAGAAACTGCAGACGCTGCCGAATAGATCAAGGAAATTAGTGAGGATTGACCATGAGTGAAGACAACCAGAGAAAAGGTTTCTGGGGCACTACCCTGAATAAACTCAAAACGGTGCTCGCCAAAACCAAAGATCAAGTAAGCGATCCTGATGCTGAAGAAACGGTAGATGCCTCAGAAGCGACAACTCAACCAAACGTGGTTCAACAAACTGCGGCTCAACCCGCCGTAGCGACTAACACCACAACTACAGCTGCCGTGGCCGAAGCTGCACCAGTAAGTAGAACGGTCAAAATAGTCGACGCCGATTATATAGAAGCTCTTGAAGATCGCCTGATTAAAGCTGATCTCGGCCTGGCCACTGTTGATCCGCTGATGCAAAACTTGCGCAAAGAATCACGAGGCAAAAATTGGACTTCTGAAAATGTCGATCAATTTTTACAAAGAGAATTCAGCAAGCTATTAGAAGACACTTCCGGTGCCGAATTAAATTATAAAAGCGGCAAGGTAAATGTTTATCTGATCGTGGGCGTCAATGGTGTGGGCAAAACCACCAGCATCGGCAAACTGGCATTTCGTTTTAAAAGCGAAGGCAAAAAAGTACTGGTGGCAGCTGGCGATACTTTTAGAGCAGCGGCAGAATCACAGCTGGAAATTTGGTCACAAAGAGCGAACGTAGATATTGTCAGACTGGCTGACGGCGCTGATCCTGGTGCAGTAGTTTATCAAGCATTGCAAAAAGCCAGAGAAGAAAATTACGACGTAGTGGTAATCGACACAGCCGGACGTTTGCATAACAAAACTAACCTCATGGCTGAACTGAAAAAAATTCGCACTGTGGTGGAGAAAAATTCCAGCGGCATGAATGTTGAGTCGCTGCTGGTTTTAGATGCTTCAACAGGGCAGAACGGGCTGCAACAAGCAAAAGTATTTTCAGAAATCTGCGGCCTCACAGGCGTAGTGCTGACTAAACTTGACGGCACCGCCAAAGGTGGCGTGGTCTTTGCTATCGCGAAAGAACTAAAAATTCCAGTCAAGCTGATTGGCCTGGGCGAAAAAATGGAAGACTTACGTGACTTTGATGCGGCCATGTTTGTGCAGGCGCTTTTTTAATTCAGCGAATTAATTCACACGCAGTCTGACTAGCTTCCAACCTGGGGCCAGGCCTTATATAATTAGAGCCACTAACAGAGGTAGGTTAAATCATGGTTTCAGCCAGTGGAGCCCTTGTCACGCCGGCATTGAAAGATGCGCGGCCATTATCAGCGGACCAGTTGCATAAGACCGTCGCCTATTGGAACGCAGCTAATTACCTGTCCATTGGTCAGATTTATCTTCTTGATAATCCTCTCTTGCGTCAAAAGCTCGACTTGAGTCATTGCAAACTAAGACTTCTGGGTCACTGGGGCACAACACCAGGGCTGAATTTCATTTATGTGCATTGCAACCGCGTCATTAAAGCCCACGATCTCGACATGCTTTATGTGGCCGGTCCCGGCCACGGTGGGCCAGGCATCGTTGCCAATACTTATCTGGAAGGAACTTACAGCGAAACCTATCCTTTAATTGAAGAAAATGTGGAAGGCATGCAAAAGCTCTTCAAACAATTTTCTTTCCCCGGCGGAATTCCTTCTCACGTCGCACCAGAAACTCCAGGATCAATCCACGAAGGTGGCGAACTGGGATATGCACTGGTTCACGCTTATGGCGCAGTGCTCGACAATCCGGAACTTATTGTCTGCTGCGTGGTGGGCGACGGCGAAGCAGAAACAGGGCCACTGGCCGCCAGCTGGCACTCTAATAAATTTGTCAATCCGGCTCGCGATGGCATTGTTTTGCCAATTTTGCATCTGAACGGTTACAAAATCGCCAACCCAACTATTCTTGCTCGCATGAGTGATGAAGAGCTGCAAAATCTTTTCAACGGTTATGGCTATAAGCCTTACTTTGTTGAAGGTCATGAACCGGAAGCCATGCACCAACTTATGGCAGCCACTATGGATGCAGCCCTGGCCGACATTGCAAAAATCAAAGCAGATTGCACTGAAGACGGTTTTACTGGTCGCCCCGTCTATCCCATGATCATTCTACGCTCGCCCAAAGGTTGGACCGGCCCAAAAACTGTAGATGGTGTCGCTATTGAAGGCACACACAGAGCGCACCAGGTGCCGTTAACAGGAATTTTCACCAATCCTGAGCACTTAGAACTTTTAGAACAATGGCTCAAGAGTTATAAACCGGACGAATTATTCGATCAAAACGGTGCTCTTCGTCCTGAATTAAAAGAACTGGCACCACTGGGTAATCGCCGCATGGGCGCTAATCCTCACACAAATGGTGGTCTTTTGCTGAAAGAGTTAAGGCTGCCTGATTACAAAAAATATGCTCTGGCCGTAGATAAACCAGGCAGTGTCACCGGCGAAGCTACAAGAGTTTTGGGACAATACTTGAAAGATGTCTTCAGTGAAAATGAAGACCGCAAGAATTTCCGCCTTTTCGGTCCTGATGAAACTGCTTCAAACAGGCTCGGTGATGTTTTTAAGGTCACAAATAAAGTCTTCACTGATGAAATTTTGAGCACCGATGATAATATCAGCCATGACGGCCGGGTAATGGAAGTGCTCAGTGAACATATGTGCCAGGGCTGGCTGGAAGGCTATCTCCTCACTGGCCGACATGGTCTATTTTCTTGCTACGAAGCTTTTATTCACATCGTCGACTCGATGTTCAACCAGCATGCCAAATGGCTCAAGGTGACAAGAGAAATCGGCTGGCGCAGACCGATTGCTTCTCTCAACTATTTGCTTACTTCGCATGTATGGCGTCAAGATCATAATGGCTTCAGCCATCAAGATCCCGGCTTTATCGATCACGCCGTCAATAAAAAGGCAGACATCATTCGTGTCTATTTGCCACCGGACGCTAACACTCTTCTAAGTGTGGCCGATCACTGCCTGCGCAGCCGCGACTTTATCAATATCATCGTAGCCGGCAAACAACCGGCCCCTCAGTGGCTCGATATGGACCAAGCAGCTAAACACTGCGCCGCCGGAATAGGCATCTGGGACTTCGCCAGCAATGATCAAAACTGCGAACCGGATGTGGTGATTGCTTGCGCCGGAGACGTGCCTACTCTGGAAGCACTTGCCGCCGTAGATCTTTTGCGCCAAGAGCAGCCAGATTTGAAAATTCGTTTTGTCAACGTTGTTGATTTGATGACATTGCAACCAAGCAGTGAACATCCACACGGTCTGAGCGATCATAATTTTGATTCGATCTTCACTAGAGATAAACCAATTATTTTCGCCTATCACGGCTATCCATGGCTGATTCACCGGTTAACCTACCGTCGCACCAACCATGAAAATCTACATGTACGCGGCTACATAGAAGAAGGCACCACCAGCACACCTTTCGATATGGTGGTGATGAATCACATCGACAGGTTCCATCTGGCCGAAGACGTTATCGACAGAGTACCGCGTCTGCAAAACTCTGCCGCGCGCACCAAACAAAAGCTGCAAGGCTATTTGATTGACCACAAAAATTATGTAGAACAACATGGCGAAGACATGCCCATGGTCAACCAGTGGCAATGGCCTTCTTAAAATATTATCTACAATTACAAATTACACAACAGCCAGGAGCTCATCAATGGTACCAACCAATTCAACTGACACCGAAACAATTGTTCGGGTAGAAGACGACCGCACCGGTACTTCCATTGAAACTCTGAGAAGAGCCATGGCCGACCATCTTTTTTACACCATCGGCCGATTTCCAGAGCTTGCCACCAAGCATGATTTATACATGGCCATTTCTTATACAGTGAGAGACCGGCTGCTGCACCGCTGGATCAACACTGTAGAAACTTATTTCAAAGAAAAAGTGCGCATCGTTTGTTACCTCTCCGCTGAATTTCTCATGGGCCCGCAACTGGGCAACAATTTGCTCAGTATGGGTCTGGAAAAACAATTTGAAGAAGCGGCCGAATTATCTGGCATTCTGTTGCAAGACATGATCGATGAGGAAGAAGAGCCAGGCTTAGGAAACGGTGGTCTGGGCCGTCTGGCCGCCTGTTATCTCGACTCGCTGGCAACCCTCAGCATTCCTGCCATCGGTTACGGCATCCGCTACGAATTCGGCATTTTCGACCAAGAAATTCATGACGGCTGGCAGGTGGAAGTGACAGACAAATGGCTGCGCCTGGGTAATCCGTGGGAAATCGCCAGACCGGAAGCTGCTGTAGAAGTAAAAATCGGCGGGCGCATCGATATTCGTACTGATGCACTGGGCAAAAACATCGTCGATTGGATACCCGAGCACATTATTAGCGGCGTGCCTTACGACACTCCAGTACCGGGTTACAAGACCAACACTGCTAATACATTGAGATTGTGGAAAGCTGAAGCGAAAGAATCCTTTGACTTCCAGGCCTTTAACGCCGGCGATTATCTAGGCGCAGTCAACGACAAAGTATTTTCCGAAAACGTTTCCAAAGTACTTTATCCCAATGATAATGTGGCTCAAGGAAAACGCCTGCGCCTGGAACAACAGTATTTCTTCGTCGCTTGTTCCCTGCAAGATTGCGTGCGCATTCTCAAAGCATCAGGCAGCGGCATCGAACAGTTCCATGAAAAATTTGCTTTTCAACTGAATGATACTCATCCGTCAATTGCAGTGCCTGAGCTGATGCGCATTCTCATGGATGAACACGGCATGGAGTGGAACCAGGCCTGGACCATCACCACTAATACTTTTGCTTACACCAACCACACCCTTTTACCGGAAGCTCTAGAAAAATGGTCAGTGCCATTATTCGCCGCAGTGCTGCCGCGTCACATCAATATCATTTACGAAATCAATCGTCGCTTCCTCGATCAAATTCGCAAGCTCTATCCAAACGATGAAGCGATTGTGCAAAGACTCTCGCTAATTGATGACTCAGGCACTCAATATGTGCGCATGGCTAATTTAGCCTGTGTGGGCAGCCACGCCATTAACGGTGTGGCCGCACTGCACACTGAACTGCTTAAACAAGATGTGTTGGCCGATTTCTTTAAATTATGGCCGGAGAAATTCAGCAATAAAACCAACGGAATTACACCAAGACGTTTTATTGCTCTGGCTAATCCAGATCTGACTAAACTAATCACAAGCAAAATCGGCGA
This sequence comes from Candidatus Obscuribacter sp., assembly GCA_021772135.1. Classification (GTDB taxonomy): domain Bacteria; phylum Cyanobacteriota; class Vampirovibrionia; order Obscuribacterales; family Obscuribacteraceae. The sequence goes on along the minus strand of JADYXQ010000177.1, from coordinate 26,489 downwards.
TGGCTGGTTGCTTGATTTGACTCTCTTGAAGAAGCTTGAACCATTTGCCGACGACCCTGATTTCCTCAGAGAATGGGCACAAGTGAAGCGCGATCAAAAAGTGCGTCTGACCAAATACATATTCAAAAATTGCCATATTGAAGTAGACCCTGACTCACTATTTGATGTACAGGCAAAACGGATGCACGAGTATAAGAGACAGCATTTAAATGTCTTACACATTGTCTATCTCTATAACCAAATCAAGAAAAATCCGAACATCAAAATCACTCCACGCACATTCTTGTTTGCCGGCAAGGCAGCGCCGGGCTACTTCAGCGCCAAATTAGTGATCAAACTAATAAATTCTGTGGCCGACGTCGTTAACAACGACAAAGATGTGGCCGGGCGTATTAAAGTGGCTTTCATCCCAGACTTCAACGTCACTTTAGGCCAGATTCTTTATCCGGCAGCTGACTTGAGCGAACAAATTTCAACAGCCGGTAAAGAAGCATCAGGCACCGGCAACATGAAGTTTGCCTTGAACGGAGCACTGACCATAGGCACTCTCGATGGTGCCAATATCGAAATGCTTGAAGATATCGGTGAAGACAATTTCTTCCTCTTTGGGCTCACAGCCGCTCAAGTACATGAGCTCAAAGCTAAAGGCTATCGTCCGCAAGACTATTACGATAAAAATCCAGCTTTGCGCGAAGTAATCGAACTGATTAAAAACGGCCACTTCTCTCCTGATGAACCAGGCCGCTTCCGCTCAATTACCGATCAATTGCTCTATCACGATGACTATTTGCTCTTTGCTGATTTCGACTCTTATGTCGCCTGTCAGGAACGGGCTGCCCAGGCTTATTCTGAGCAAAGCAACTGGACCAGAATGTCGGTCTTGAATGTGGCTCGCATGGGCAAATTCTCGTCTGATCGTTCTATTCGTGAATATTGCGATGAAATCTGGGATGTCGAACCAGTGCAGGTTGAATTGGAACACTATCAACCGGAAAATGCACTGCTCAAAGTCTGCTTCATTTAGAACCATGAGGAAGATGCCACTAAAGTCTAGATTTAAAGCACTGAAATTGGTATCAGTCTCCTTCGCTATGTGCTTTAATAGCGCCGCTCTGGCACTTGATTCAAGCAAATTAGACGATACTGAAAGTAAAGTAGAACCACTAGGCATTGTCGGTTTTTCATTCAAGTATGTAGGCGAAGAATATCCTCACGTAGGCAACCTGTTACCGGAAGGACCGGCGGCAAAACTCGACATCAAAACAGGCGATCAATTGCTGGCCATTGATGGACAAGACACCGCACTTATGAGTATCAGCCGCTCGCGCTCGCTGCTCACCGGTAAACCAGGCGCACAGGTGACCATCAAATTAAAGCGCAGCGACAAAGTTTTTGAACAAACTATTGAGCGCATGCCCAGCTCAGATATTAAAGAACAACGTTTGCGCAATATTATTGAGCACTACCGTTCGAGGCAAAGCCCAGAAGCGGACGCACCACTCTTGCTCTGCCATTTTTGTGAACCGGGACCTTCTGTGGTGGAGTTCAGTAGCGGTGCGCGCAATAAGCTTCTAGCCGCCAAAGAGAAAGAAGGCCTCAGTGTTAAGCACGTTGACCTCGACGACAGCAAATCGGCCAGGCTGCTCAATGCCTTAGGTCTCAACGCCAAATCGCCACCGCTTTATTATTTTGCCGGCATTTTGACCGCCCAGGGAGTGATGGAGAAGCGACCATTGAGCGCTGAAATTCTTGCGGCTAATCTCCAGCAAATCAACTGGTTGCCCGGTCAGGATAGCCTGCACAAAACGATGATCGAGCAATATGAGTCTTTGCGTAAACAGTCGTGGCAACCAAGCGCCGGTGTCGATAGCTTGAGCAACAGCCCCGAATACAAAGCAAAACGAGATGCAGCTGCCCAGACATTGAAGCAATACATCAAGTTGCACAACAGTGGCAGCGATCATTTTGCGGCCATGAAGGCCATGCTCGCGCCTGAGGCTGTTTCATTCGGTCTTCCACCGATGGGCAAATTGTTGTTTGAACAGAGTGAAACTGAGCCAAACATTCTGGTAGTAGGAAATAACTACGCTGTAGCACGTACCAGACTGAACGATCCAAAACCACTTGATGTTTATTTTTACCTGCGCCGTGACAACAGCTGGAAAATTACAGCTTTACGAGCACTGGCTTGCACTGGACCTCTTGGTGCCATTGCCGATCAGCTGCAAAAGAAAAAAAGCGCCGGCAGTCTCAGCAGCGAAGAAAGTTCTACTCTACAAAATCTGCATATTACATTGGCCACCGATAAAGATTTAAAAATCTGGTTTAAACAAAATGAAAGCGCATTAGAGCAGCTGGCCCAGTCTGGTTCTCAGTTATCACCAGGCACAAGCATAATAGTCAACGATCACCGTCAGCCTCATGCAATCAGCGAAAATCTGATAGTGAAAGAGAAACTCAAAAGTCTTCATCTTTCCAGTCTTAACAAAATTGATGAAAAGCAAATTGAAATTATTATCGGTGGTGTTACAGACAATACAGTCGGTTTTCTCTATGCACCCGACAACAAGCCGCCTTTGCTTGGTCCATCAGAATATATCTGGGTGGAGAAAGTAGCTGACAAATGGTATTTGTTTCGTACTACTTAGATTTTAACGACTTAGATTTTAGCTACCTAGACTTTTTCCTCGGCTTTTGTTTCTTGGCTTTGTTCTTTTTGGCTTTTTGTTCCAGGTCTTGCGCCAGGTTAGTCAAATCAGCTTTTTTGGCCTGCGCGTTCACTTCTGTAGAGTGGCCGCTTCCAGCACCATTAGTAGCTTCGCCGGTGCCTCCGGTGGTGACCTCAGCTGGAGCTTCTTCCGGTACAGCACCGTCTTCAGACTCAAGCATGCGACGGGCTTTAAGTAGCTCACTTCGGTGGGCCTCGTCTACTTTCGGATAATGCAAATCCATGCCTTTTAAAGTCTCAGCAATTATATAGCTGACCGCCAGGCGACAAAATGGTTTATGGTCAGCCGGTATCACGTACCAGGGGGCAGCTTCCGTACTGGTGTTGCCGAGGCAATCTTCGTAAGCATTCATATATTCTTCCCAGTGGCCGCGCTCACGCACATCGGCAGATGAAAATTTCCAGTTTTTCTCTGGTTTATCCAGTCTGGCAATAAACCGGTTTTTCTGTTCGGCTTTAGAGACATTGAGGAAAAATTTCAAAATTACGGTGCCATTTTCCACCAGGTGTTTTTCATAATTGTTAATCTGTTCAAAGCGCCGCTTCCATAACCCTTTGCCTGTAAGTTCCTTAGGCAGAGCCTGCCTGGCCAATACTTCCGGATGAACGCGCGTTACCAGCACTTCTTCGTAATAAGAGCGGTTAAAAACACCAATGCGTCCGTTTTCGGGCAATGCTTTTGAGCAACGCCAGAGAAAATCATGATCAAGCTCTTCTTCCGACGGCGCCTTAAAACTAAATACCTGGCATCCTTGAGGATTAATTCCGGACATCACATGTTTAATCGTGCTGTCTTTGCCGGCGGCGTCCATAGCCTGAAAAATAACCAACAGCGAGTATTGATTCTGAGCATACAAAATGTCTTGATACTCGGCAATGCGCTCGATATCGCTGTCCAAAAATTCTTTAGCGCTCTCCTTGTCTAAAGTAGAAATATCCAGGCCTGATTTAAAATCGTTGGCCAGATCGACTTTTGTATGCGGTTTGACCAGGAAGCGCTTTCTTACTTTTTCTTTTTCTGAATCTTTCATAAGTCCTCAAGAGTTAAAACTGGAAATAAATAAACCGATGGGCCTCATCTGGCATGAGAGTAAGCATCATAAAAATCAAGAAGGCACAATAAATGGCCTGTAGCAGCCTCGGTGTTTTGGCCCAAAATGAGTTGCGGCGCAAATATTCAGACAAGATCTGGGCAATTACAAGGGCGGCAATTATCAAGGGCACCAGGGGAGCAACCAGTGGCCCCTGAGTTGACAAAAATAACGGCCGTCCGTGAGGTGCAGCATACCAGAGACGAAGCATTCGTCCAAGAATATGCAAGGCTATGGCATTGTTGTCCGCCCTGAAAAATACATAGCTGAGGCAAAACGCGTGGAAAGTGATGAAGATGGCTACCACTGTCCACAGCTTGGTCTGCACAAATTTTTTCAACCAGCGGATTTTTTCGTAAAAGCGCATCCACTCGCGGTTGACGATTAATGACAGGCCTTGAAAGAGTCCCCACATCACATGGTGCCAGGCGGCTCCATGCCACAGACCAGCCAGTGCAGTAGTTATCAACAGATTTAAATAGATTCGCCCTCGACTACAGCGAGAGCCGCCGAGGCTGAAGTAAACATAGTCGCGAAACCAATTGGAAAGCGAAATATGCTGACGGTGCCAGAGCTCGCGGATGTTCGAGGCCATATAAGGCACATTGAAATTGGGCGGCACATTAAGACCGAGCATCAGCGCCGAGCCAATTGCCACATCGGTGTAACCTGAAAAATCACAATAGACTTGAAAGGCAAAGGCATAAGTGGCCAGCCATAAATCAAGATTGGTAGCAGCACCTGGAGCACCATAAATATGATTGACGTAAATGGCCAGGTTGTCGGCCAATAGAACTTTCTTTGCCAGCCCATGCAAAACCATAACGAAACCTTTCTCAAGCAAAGCAATCTGAAAAACCGACGGCTGCTCGAGCTGGTGAATAAAATCTTGATAGCGTTTAATCGGGCCGGCAATCTGTGTGGGAAAGAAAGCAGCAAAGACAGCGAACTTAACAGGATTTTTGACTGCCTGCCCACCTTTAAAAACTTCAATTAGATAATGCAGAAATTCAAAAGTAAAAAACGATATACCGAGGGGCAAAATTACATTCACTCGCCAGTCATCAGGTAAATGAGAGGCAGCCCCAGGGCCGGAAAATTGAAGCAAATTCAAGCAGTCAGCAATAGAGTTGAGGATGAAATTGACATACTTGTAATAACAAAGAATGGCTAGGTTGAAGATTATCGCTGCCACCAGAACTGGTTTCCTCAAGCGCACCGCCGGTGCCATAAGCAAGCCAAAGATCCAGTTAACGAGAGTCATGCCGACAATCAAGATGAGATAAATCGGGTTCCATGCGCTGTAAAAAATATAGCTGGCAATAAGCAAGAGCAGTGGTCGATATTTATTGGCCACCAGCCAGTAGAGCAACACCACAATGGGCAAGAAGACTAAATAGCTGAAGCTATTAAAGAGCATCTTTCTGCTCCCCAGACTTCAAAACATCCAGCACCGCCGGATAGCGCACTTGCAGATGGTTGACGATCTTATCTGCCAGTTTTTTAGCGCCGCTAAAATTTAGATGCACACCGTCTTTGTAATCGCTATCTTGAAAGGCAGCGTCTCCCCAGAGATCTATCAAATAAAAATTGCCGGCCTTTTCGCTGGCACTGAGAAATTGGCGAAAACCGTTCATTTGAGTGGCGGGCACCACTTTTGATGTATCCGGCGAGAGCGGCATATTAACCAGCACCAGCACAATACCCTTACGCCGGCACAGCTGCACCAGTTTTAATAAATAATGATTGGAGACCTCTGGAGCTTGTTTATATTGTTTGTGGTAAATCATTGTTTGAAAAGTCTTGTAGTAATCTCTCAAGACTTCCGGATGAGCGTGATACATCTGTTCGGCAAATTTTTCTTGCTTACGCGGAATCCATTGCTCAAACAAAAACCCCTCTTTGAGTTGATGCCATTTGTGATCAGGTCCCAGACGGGGGAAATAAAAATCAACAGGCATGATCTCAATTAGATTTTTTGCCAGCACACTGAAAAAATTTTTGAAATCAGTGCGATTGCGATAAATATAGAAGAAGTGACTGGCCAGAAATTCGTCGGCACCCTGTCTGGAAAAAACATTCTCACGTGCCAGAACCGGCACCAGCGGTGCCACACTGTTAAAGCTGTCTGTATGCCATTCGGCCGCCAGGGCGTCTTGAATAAAATCACGCATTGAGACGCCGTAAATAATTACTTTGGGATAGCAAGGATTGTTGCAAGCCGCCTCAGTGACCATATAAGCTTCAGAAACCATTTGCAAACCAGTGCTGAGATTAATGCATTTAATTTCTTTACCTGTGACTTGCCGCAAAAGCGAGCCCAGATAACTGGGATTATCGCCGGTATAAAAATGGCTGCCGTGTTCATCTTGATTTAAAACCAACATCAGCGACGAGCCAATCAAAGCCAGCTGTGGGCAGACTTTGCGCGATACGTTGATGCGGCTGACAATATCCCAAGAATCGACGTTGCGAATGCCTATGGCATCCATCGGATTACCTTGACGCAGCCAGAGCTCCACAAGCAGCAAAACCAGAAGCGTCAGAACAGGGACACATGTTAAAGCTCGAATAGCCTTATTTGGCACGAATGAAGTCTAATGCTTCAGGATTTTCGATGGAAGATAAATCACCGAGCGCCTGATCAAGGTATTTGCGCCTGATAGTTCCTCTGACGATTTTTCCTGAACGAGTCTTGGGCAGTGCAACTACAGCAATGATGGTATCGGGTTTAAGAGTGGATCCTAATTTCACACCAACCATACTGCGCAATTCAGCGATTTTATCGTCAGTCAAATTTTCGCTCGGCATCATCACGAGAAAACAAACCAGACATTCACCTTTGAGTTCGTGCGGAACGCCTATCACCGCCGCCTCCGACACTGAAGAATGTTCTACCAGTACCGATTCTACTTCGCCCGGGCCCACTCTTTTACCAGACACTTTGATGGTATCGTCGGAGCGACCAAACAAGAACCATGAGCCGTCCTTATCTACTTTAGCCCAGTCGCCGTGGTACCACACTCCAGGAAACTTAGTGAAATAGGTCTCGATATAACGGTCTGGATCTTTAAGAAATCCTCTGGTCATGGACGGTGCCGGCTTGCGGCAAACCAGGTGACCAATTTCGCCGTGTATACTTTGGCCTTCTTCGTTAAAGACATCAATGTCCATGCCCAGGCCAGGCGCACCCAGTGAACATGCTTTCAGGGGCATCACCGGCAGTGGCGAGAGCAGACAACCGACAATTTCGGTGCCGCCCGAAATATTGATAATCGGACAGCGCTTCTTCCCTACTTCTTCGAAGAACCACATATAGCTGTCTTCGTCCCAGGCTTCACCGGTAGATCCAAGCAGGCGCAGACTAGAAAGGTCGTTTTTCTCTACCCAACTATTGCCCTGAGCTTTCAAACTGCGAATTAAAGTGGGGCTAATACCAAGGCTTTTAACCTTATAACGCTGGCAAATTTTCCACACGGCATCAGGCTCAGGATAGGCGGGATGCCCCTCGTAGATGAGCATGGTGGCACCCCAGAAAGTGGTGCCAATCATTTCCCACGGTCCCATCATCCAGCCGATATCAGAGACCCAGAAAAATACATCATCGGGCTGCAGGTCGAAAGCAAAACCAAGCTCTTTGGCAATTTGCGCCAGAGCACCGGCATGAGTGTGGACAGTGCCTTTGGGTTTGCCGGTGGTGCCTGATGTATAAAGATACATCGAAGGATGCTCAGCAGAAAGGTTAGCCACGGTGACCGCTTCTGTGGCCTCATTGACCAGATCGCCGAACCAAAAGTCGCGGCCTTCCTGCATTGCTGCTCCGCTATCGCAATGCTTGAGCACCACCATATGCACAAGAGAAGGCACCAGGGCTGCTGCTTGATCTGCTTCGGCTTTAATCGGTATCAACTTGCCGCGACGCTTTCCGGCATCGGCGGTAAATAAAATTTTTGCCCCGGCATCATTGAGCCTGGTAGCCAGAGATTCAGGGCCAAAACCGCTGAAGACCGGCACTGCCACGGCACCAATTTTAAAGCAGGCGAAGAGCACTGCCACCACTTCCGGTACCATTGGCATATAAATGCCGATGGCGTCGCCGGCCTTAACATCGAGCTTAAGCATAGCGCCGGCAATTTTTCCGGTCAGGGCACTGAGTTCGCCATAACTATATTGACGCTTGCGGCCATCTTCGCCTTCCCAAATTAAGGCCGGATGGTCCGCGCCCACGCTAATGCGATCACCTGCGACTTTGCCTTTGTCCAAATGCCAGTCGAGGGTATTGGACATGATATTGAGCTCGCCGCCCACAAACCATTCGGTCCAGGGAAAACCTTTGGAGCTATCCATCAACTTGGTGTAAGGTTTATTCCACTGAAAACCCATGTATTCAAGAGCGGCTTGCCAGAACCAGTCTGTATCCTGGTTAGACCTTTCAATCAAAGTCTGCCAATCGGCAATGTCATGCTTTTGCATGAAATCAACTACGCGGCTTTTAAGATAATCTCCGCTGGGTTGCCAGATTATTTCAGTGGCGGCATTGACTGAAGCTTTGGTATCTTTGGCCAGATTGGTTTTGCTCATGTGGATATAACTCGCTCGCTGAAGCGCTACTTTTATTCGCTCAAATTTTAGCGCCGTAAGGCACTTTACAATATCAATAGAAGCAAATAAAAATCTTCAGGGTTGCGAAAATATTCCAGGGATGGCTCCCACCAGCGCTTCTACTGCCAGAAGGACGCATCCAAGCAAATTGGCCGTCAGAGCGCAGGCCCACACCAGCTTGGGATCTTTGCTTTCAAGCAGCATCAACACTGTGCCTTCCACCATGAAGGAATAGGTGCCGAAAAGCGTCAATCCCATGGGCATCGAACCGGTTATATAGGGCCCCAGACCGAGCACTAAACCCAAGAACGAAGCAAAATTCATCATCAACGAATCAAACATGGAGCGCGGCAGAGAAGCCCATTTCATGCGCCAGAGAACGATGCCTTCGACAATGACAATTGGGACAAACTGAAATATATAAAAGCCGAGCATCAGCCTATTGTAGTCGAGATCGACCGCCTTCGGTGGGGTATCGCTAATGGCCGTCTAGGTTTTTTTACAACTTATAAGTTGTACAGTTTCACAACCTTTAAGTTGTAAAATTCCTTAGGCGAAGAAAAAGCCCACCAGTCAGCACAGGCGCTTATGCCCTTCCACCATATCCAAGAAATAGCGGTGCACCCGCAAGTCGCCTGTTATCTCAGGATGAAATGCGGTCACCAGCAAATTACTCTGCCTGGCCATAACGATACCTTCGTTTAAGCGCGCCAATATTTCTACGCCCAAACCACATTCAGTAATCAGGGGCGCACGAATAAAGACAGCGGGAAAGGGCTCTTCACCAAGAGCAGCAATGGCAAGATCGGTCTCAAAGCTTCGACGCTGTGGACCAAAAGCATTGCGTTTGACCTTGACGTCCATCACAGCTAATCGGCCCTGCCTCGAGCCCTCAATATCTTTGGCAAGAAAAATAGAGCCCATGCAGGTGCCATATACCGGTAGTTGCTGTTGCGTAATCTTTTCTTTGATAGCCGAAAAGATTGGAGCGCTGCCATCGTCAGTCAGTTTATCCACGGCGGTTGATTCGCCACCGGGAATAATCAGACCATCAAGACCGTCAAGTTCAGCGGCATAGCGCACGGCAACAGCTTTGACACCACATGCCGTAAGCATATTGATATGCTCGGCGAAATCGCCTTGCAATGCCAGCACTCCCACAATCATAAAATCTACCAGCCGCGGCTGGCCAGAGTTTCAGCTGGAGCGAGATCACGACAGTTGCGACCAACCATTGCTTCGCCCAAATTGCGGCTTACTTTTGCCAGAACTTCAGGGTCTTTGTAGAAGGTGGTGGCTTTAACAATCGCCTGAGCCCGTTGCATCGGATTGCCTGATTTAAAAATGCCGGATCCAACAAAGACGCCGTCCACACCCAGTTGCATCATCAGTGCTGCATCAGCAGGAGTGGCGATACCACCGGCGGCAAAATTGACCACTGGCAATTTGCCTTCGGCAGCCACTTTGACGATTAACTCATAAGGAGCGCCGATGTTTTTAGCATAGCTCATAAGTTCTTCTTTGGGCATGGCGGTGAGCTTTCTGATTTCACCAAGAATAGCCCGGGCGTGACGCACAGCTTCAACAACGTCGCCTGTGCCTGCTTCGCCCTTGGTGCGCATCATTGCTGCACCTTCGCCAATACGTCGCAATGCTTCACCGAGATTTTTCGCGCCGCAGACAAAAGGAATGGTGAAAGCGTTTTTGTCGATGTGAAATTCTTCATCGGCAGGAGTTAAAACTTCACTCTCGTCAACGCAATCGACGCCCAGTGATTCAAGAATTTGCGCTTCGACGAAGTGGCCGATTCTGGCTTTAGCCATAACGGGAATAGAAACTGATTCGATGATTTGAATGATTAGCTCAGGATCGCTCATGCGAGCAACACCGCCATCGGCACGAATATCAGCCGGTACACGCTCAAGGGCCATGACCGCTACAGCTCCTGCTTCTTCTGCGATCTTTGCTTGCTCAGCATTAACCACATCCATAATTACTCCGCCTTTGAGCATTTGTGCTAATGCTTCTTTGACGAGTCTAGTACCGGTTCTTGGTGTAATCACTGTAGACATGAGATGCTCCTGATTAAGTGTAATGTTCGCTCTAAGTAAGTTTGCTTTTTAAATTAGTACATGTTCGTTGCGTCTCTGCCTGATTGTGTTGGCAGCGCGCTCCTGATGGTGATGATCAAGATATTTAGAAATGGCCCGGGCTAAGCGTTTGACACCTTCAATAATGCGTTCTTCAGAGTTTTGAATAAAGCACAGGCGTAAATAATTGAGCGAATTGCTATCGAGAAAACAAAGGTCACCGGGTGAAAATACAACTTTTTCGGCCACGGCAAATTCAAGCAGATCTCGGTTGGAAACACCCCGGGGTAAAGTCAGCCAGATGAATAACCCACCGGACGGAATAGACCAGGAAATATCGGGGAAGTCACTGAGCTCGCGCCCTAGAGCCGCAATTATGGTATTGCGACGTTGGGCATAGACTTTATTGACTTTACTTAAATGCTCCTGATAAAGGCCGCGTTGCAAAAACTCGGTGAGTATAACCTGGGCCATAGAATTAGTGGCCAGATCGCTCGTGCGTTTGGCAAAGCTCAATTTGTCAATTACTTCTTGCGGCCCCACAAGCCAGCCCAGGCGAATTCCAGGACAGAGTGCTTTTGAAAACGTGCCTTGATAAATAACTATATCTTCGCCGCCGGGCAGAGATCGCAAAGACGGCAGCGGGTCACCGTCATAAGCCAGATCACCTGAATAATCGTCTTCCAGAATCGGGGTTTGATATTTTCGTGCCAATGCTAAAAGGCCATGGCGTCTGGTTAGAGACATGGTGATGCCGGTAGGATTTTGATTATTGGGCATCACATAAATGAACTTGGGCTGGTACCGAATCAGGTGCTCTTCCACCGCAGCCAGCGAAATGCCTTCTTCATCTAGAGGGCAACCAATAAGCTGAGCCTGTCTGGCTTTAAAATTAGAAATGGCCCAGAAATAAGTGGGCTCTTCTACCAGCACGGCTTCGCCTGGATCAATTAGTAAGTTAGCCACCAGATCAATGCCCTGTTGTGAACCGCTTAGAATGAGCAATTCTTGGTCGGCAAAACTCATACCTCGCAAAGCAAGATGACTGGTCACCGCCTGGCGCAAATCAGGTTCGCCGGCAAATGGGCTGTAATCAAACATAGTAGCGCCGCGACCGCCGGCCAGAAGATCTAAAACGATCTTTTCAAAATCATGACTGGGATAAGAGTCTTGCGCAGGAATGCCACCGGCAAAAGAAATAAAGTTATCTCCTGAGCTCAGTTGAGGTAACTTATTAATAGAACTGGAAAGACCATCGGCATAGCGAGAAAAACTGGCGGGCCAGTGAATTTTGTCGTCGGCCGTGCGCAGCGCCGCCGAACTGACGAAAGTGCCGCGACCCACATGCGACTCAATTAAACCGAGCTGCGAAAGCTCAAGGTAAGCCCTGGCCACTGTGGAACGATCGATTTTAAGTTCTTGGGCCAGCTCGCGATTAGTGGGCAGACGCTCACCGGCAGCCATTTCTCCAGACTTGATTGCGGCTTTGAGGCTTTCCACCACCCGCACATATAAATGAGCGGAACCGCTTTTGGCAGACATGTTCTTGCCCGGGGCGCTTTTAGTCGCTCCAGCCAATTCCCGGGTCAATGTACCCTGCCAATCCATGAAATCTACCGTAAAGTTACCGATGGAGCTGCAATGGCCCCAATATATACCAGCCATTGCGGCCGGACAATCCAGCCAATCACTAAATTTACCAGCCAATTCACAAATTGGCTTTAAATCGTTCTTAAATGGCTGCGTGATCGGCGGAGTCGGACAGTTCAGGGTCAAACTCACCCGGCAAAGTGACGCCAGTAGTTGCATCCAGAGCCAGACTATTAATCTCTCTTTTGCGATTCAGTACAGAATCGATATTGACGCCGGAAAATGCAGCGAGAAAAGAAAGGCCGAGATTGCCGGCGAACATAAGAGACATGGCAATTGGTACCATGCCATTGAATGTGGTGACTGAAATTGCCAGCATGCAAAGCCACACGGGCAAATGGGCCCATGCTAAAGACCGAGGCAATACGCGGGTTTTGCTCAGACAATGAGTGATGGATAAACCAGCCAGCCCATACAAAGCAGACGCGATCATAAACGTTTCGGTAATCGACTGGTTGATTAAAGTCCAGCCGATTTGCACCAGCTCATTGCCTGTGTAAGTACAAATCGCTGTGCCTTGCAGAGCGATATCGCTGAATAAAACCATCATGCGGCTGACGGCGGCAAGATCTTGCGAACAGGCGAGAACAGATAGACAGACAGCCACGCCGATGATAAAGCGAAATTTCTCCTCCAATATTTCACGCATAGCGAGAATGAAAACAAGAGTGGAAACGCTTGAGCAAATAACTGAAAGACAACAAACTCTCCACAGCACCAGATGCCGTGGCACAAATTCCATCAGGCGCGCCGGCGTGAAATCAACGAAGTTGCCCTCGCGAAAGGCATAGACACAGAGCAATGTAGCCGCAGTATGCGCAATGGCGGCAAATAGGCAGGTTATTTGCACAAAGCGGTGGCGCCGCATGGGCGAAGGTGCAGAAACTAGAGCCGTTGTATCTGGCTTAAAATCAGCCATCGACTTAAGTGACTGCTGCTAATTTGGCGGCAATAACACTCACACCCATATAAGGTTGCAAAACCGTCGGCACTTTAACCGAGCCGTCCGGTTGTTGATTATTTTCCAGAATAGCCGCCATCGCTCTGCCTATAGCCAAACCAGAGCCATTGATTGTATGCAAATATCGCGCTTTGCCACCATCTGTCGGTTTATAGCGCAAGTTGGCGCGTCGAGCTTGGAAATCACCAAAGACTGAGCATGAGCTGATTTCGCGATACTTATCTTGAGCCGGGAACCAGACTTCCAGGTCATAGCATTTAGCGGCACAGAAACCCATGTCGCCGCTGCAAAGCAAGACCCGGCGATAAGGTAATTCTAGAGCTTCTAAAATCAACTCAGCGTCGCGCGTCAATTTTTCGTGTTCTTCAGCACTGCTTTCAGGGGTGCAGAATTTCACCAGCTCAACTTTGTTGAACTGATGCTGGCGAATATAACCACGAGTGTCTTTACCAGCGCTGCCTGCTTCTCTTCTGAAGTTAGGCGTATAAGCACAATGATAGATGGGCAAATCTGCCTCATCGATTACTTCTTCGCGATAAAGATTGGTTATGGGTACTTCGGCTGTGGGCACTAGGTAAAGTTCATCGTCAGAGCACTTGTAGAAATCATCGGCAAATTTGGGCAGTTGACCGGTGCCAATAAGACAATTTTTGTTCACCAGAATGGGCGGGAAAACTTCGCTGTAACCACGCTTAGAGTGACTATCGAGCATGAAATTCATCAATGCTCGCTCCATTTTTGCGCCCCAGTTCATGAGCACAGTGAAACGCGACTCGGCAATTTTGACGCCGCGTTCAAAATCAAAAACTCCCAGTTCGGCACCAATATCGTAATGATGACGTGGATTTTTGATACCAGGTATAGTGCCCCAGGTAGAAATTACCTGGTTATCTTCTTCGCTCTTGCCTTCAGGAACATCGGCGCCAGGCATGTTCGGAATTGAAAGAGCAAGTTGTGTACGCTGCCCTTCTAAAACCCGTTTTTCATCTTCTACTTCACCTTGGCGGCTTTTGATTTCTTTAGTCTCGCTTTTGAAACTCTCTTTTTCAGGGCCGGACAATTTTCCTGATTTGAACAGTTCAGAAATTTCATTGCTGCGGCAATTAAGTGCTTCCCACTCAGATTGAACTTTGCGCAACTTAGCGTCTATTTCCACTAATTCCTTAATTGAAAAACCACCATGGCGGCGAGCAAGCGCAGCTTCCACGGCATCTGGATTTTCTCTAATCAATTTTAGGTCTAACATTTTGAACTTCTTTGCGATCGCTGACGTTATAGAACTAGGACCGAATTTTTATCCGGTTCCAGATTATAGCTTTTGAGGAGGGGCAATGCCATGGAACAGACAGCTAATACTAAGAAGTGGAGACAAACCCTTGGCATTTTAGGCGAGCAAATTGCCTCAGACTACCTGGCCGAGCAGGGTTTTCAAATGCTGGCCCAGAACTATCGCGCCGGTCGGACAGGCGAAATTGACTTGATTGCCTTAAAAAGCGACCAGTTCGAGCGCAAAAAATTGATTATCTTCGCCGAGGTCAAAACCAGACTGGAAGAGGGGCCGGCCCATGGTCTTTTCCAGACCGGCCAGATGGCCATTGACTTGCGCAAACAAAAGAAAATCATCACCACAGCCCTGCATTTTCTTGCCCAGGCCAAAGTGGCCGGCTCAAAAGTCTATCTGCCGCAAGTAGCTGGTCAGCGAATTTTGCAGTTCGACGTGCTCTTGATTAACTACCAGCTCAGTCGCAACCAGATTCTCGCCCTTTTATTTGCCGGAGACCTGGCCACACTGCGTAAACACGCCTCGGTGGTCCACATAGCTGAGGCATTCGGCCGCTTTCAATAATGCAAATGTTGGATTATGTTAATTTCAAAGTTTATTGCCAAAGGCCCTGGCTAATTACAGGCAGGGTCCTGGTATGTCAATATGAAGCGAGGCACAGGAAGCAGACATTTTGACTGTAGTGTTTTTGAGGATTTAAATCATGATGCCGTGGAAAGACAAGCGCTCACAATCAGAACAAGCCCAGATGCTCAAGGACACCTATAGCAACCACAGAGGTTTGAATAAGCGCGCCGTTGGGCTTTTTCCACAACCAAAAGATGATCTTCCCAGCGAAATTAACCTCTCCAACCAGGTCAAATTTTACGATCTTCTGGTGGCTATTGAAGGCAGAGAAGACACCTGCGTCATCCGCATGATTTCTCCCGCAAAAAAATGTCGGGCCGCTGCCCTGGTGTTTCGCGGCCGAGTACTCGCCTGCGTCTATGGTCGCGACGATAACGAAAATCAATTGCTTGGCGAGGAAGCGTTTAAAGAAGCGAAACTGCAAATGCTTTCCAGCGACGCCATTATCGACACTTATAAAATCGATGACAAAACCGCTATCGCCGCTTCATCAATGTTTCACGGTGAACTTTACGACCCTCAGTGCATGATGACACCACAAGACGTCATGCATTATTCACTTGAACATTTGCTTGAGAGCAATGCTCCCGGAACCATTGTGATCAACGAAGGCGACGGAGCCAAAGCGGTAATCTACACCTTCAAAGGCAAAGTGCACGGCATCTTTTCCTTTAAGGACGGCTGGATTGAACCGTCGATAGAAAATGCTCAAGGCCTGATGCATGAAGTCTACAACGCCAATATTTCGGCATCTAAGTTGCGTTTGTGCAATATCTGGGAACTCAAACCCTTTACTTTTTCACTGACCGGTCTAGAAGAGCAGCTCTCTTCCGGAAAACAATACGCCTCTTTGAGCCTGGATTATAGCGAACTGCGAAAAGTTGAGCAAAAGCGCAAGGATGGCCTGGGCACTGCATTGCATGCAGACAGGGAAGAACAATTCAAAGCGGCCCATCCCGAGAATGCGCCGAAAATCAGTGGCAATCCATGGAAAAGCGCCCGCGGCAATAAAATCGGCGGAAGCTAACGGCAATAATGACGGCATCAAAAATAAGAACCGAAAGTCCAAATCAAAACATCATGCCGGTAACGGCTGCGGTCAATGAACATAACCACCTTACTATTGGTGGTGCCGACGTTGTCGATCTGGTGCAAGAGTTCGGTAGCCCACTCTGGATCGTTTGCGAAGAAACTATTCGCCAGTCGGCACAGGCGGTCACCGTGGGCCTGAGCGATTATGGCCAGGCCCTGCCTTGTTATGCAGGTAAAGCATTTTTGTGCCTGGCTCTGGTCAAACTAATTGAAGAGCTCGGTTTCGGCCTTGATGTTGTTTCAGAAGGGGAATTATTTACGGCACTGCGAGCCGGTTTTCCTGTGGAGAAAATTTTCTTTCACGGCAACAACAAAAGCGATCTCGAACTTAAGATGGCACTCAAGGCTTCCATTAAAATCGTGGTGGATAATGAAAGCGAGTTGCAGACGCTCATTGCCCTGGCAAAACCACTGCGCCGCAAAGTAGAAATTCTGCTGCGCATCATCCCCGGTATTGAACTCGATACTCACGATCATATTAAAACAGGCCACGACAAGAGCAAGTTCGGCATTCCACTAGATCAATTAGGCGCCGCTATCGAACTAATTAAGAGCCAGAAAAATGTCGAGCTCCTGGGCCTGCACGCCCACATCGGAAGCCAGGGCATGGACCTCGAGCCATTCCTGCAAAACGTAGAGGTGTTTGCCGATCTTTACGCCGACCTAAAAAACAAATATGGTCTTACTTTGCCGCACTTAGATGTGGGCGGCGGCCTGGGCATCGCTTACGTATCTAGCGACCGCCCCTTAGCTCTAGAAACCTGGGCTCGGGCAGTAAGCGAGAAAGTCAAAGCCGCCTTCGGCGAACGAGGCCTCACCGTCCCTGAACTTTCAGTAGAACCTGGTCGAGCAATCGTAGGCACTGCCGGCGTAACTATTTATCAGAGCGGTCATTTAAAAGAAATGCCGGGTGTGAACTATCTGGCAGTAGATGGCGGAATGGCCGACAACCCTCGGCCGATTACATATCAGGCCAAATATACGGCTGCAGTGGCCAATCGCATGGTCGGCGACGAAGGCAAAAGCAAGCTCTGGTCGATTGTGGGCAGATATTGCGAATCAGGAGATATAATCGCAGAAGAAGCTGAGCTGGACGCCCGCAAAGGCGATTTGATTGCTGTATTTGCCACCGGTGCTTATAACTACAGCATGTCCTCCAATTACAACCGCACAGCCAGACCGGCTTGTGTGCTTGTACAAAACGGAAAGGCGGAAATAATTCTTGAACGTGAAACCGCTAAAGACTTAATCAGCCACGACCGTATTCCCAGTTGGCTTGCTTGAAATTGTCAGTTCAACTTGAGGTTTGATGCCAGACCTGAGCGATTTCATTAGTCAAATAGATTTACATGCCTGGGGCAAAACCCTGATGCAGGTGTTGATTATCTTTTACGCCGTGCTCTGGGTCTGGCGCCGCATCGCCGGTACTCACGCCGAGCGCCTGGTCAAGGGCATGTTCGTGTTGGCCGGCATCAGCCTGGCCTCATGGTGGCTACAGCTCACCCTGATTACTTCAATATTGCATCACTTAATTCCTGCCGCGGCTCTGGCATTCGTCATGGTCTTCCAGCCAGAAATCAGGCGTGGCCTGGGTTATTTGGGCAGAGTGCAAACTTTTAAATTTGATCTTTCATTAACAGATACCGATGTCGCCCGCACAAGTCGTGACATCGCCCAAATTATTCAAGCGGTGAAAGAATTATCGCGCACCAGAACTGGTGCCTTAATGGTGATTGAACCGCCTGCCGGTGAAAGAGATTATTTGAGCCCCGGCACTCCGGTGAACGCAGACATTTCAGCAACTCTTTTGCTGGCCTTATTCTTTCCCAAATCACCGCTGCATGACGGCGCTGTGGTCATACGCAAACAAAAGATTGTGGCTGCCGGTGTGATCTTGCCAATGACCGAGAATGCCAAATTGTCTTACAAATATGGCACCAGACATAGAGCAGCCATCGGCTTATCTGAAACTTACGACGGTCTTTGTATTGTGGTGTCAGAAGAAACAGGAGCAATTTCGGCGGCCAGTCGCGGCATGCTGGCCAGCTATGCCAGTGCAGAAGACCTGACAGATCCAATTGCTTATCTCTATCAGCAAGGTATTGAATCTCCTCAAACCAGCCCGTTTAACTCGTTCTTGTCGCTGTTTGGTCGAGGAAAGAACGAAGTGGAGGCCGGCGCATTGGCGTCGTCGGCGGTGAGCGAAGACCAAGAGACTCCCATACCAGAGCCGTCCGCCTTAAATCGGGCAAACTAGGTTTCACAGAGCTAATTTAAACAGCCGCCAGTTCTTCTACAATTAGGCGAGCGGCAGCCTTTCTATCTTTGGCTTTGACGATAGGCCGCCCCACCACTATATAATCTGCACCACGGGCAATGGCATCACCGGGCGTAACGATGCGCGATTGATCGTTAGCTTCGGCCCATTTCGGTCTTATTCCGGGAGTAACAATTAAAAAGTCATCGCCACAAGCTTCTCTTATGGCAGCTGCTTCTTGAGCCGATGCCACCACTCCATTTAAACCGCATTTTTGCGCCATTTGAGCCAGATAAGGCACCATTTGCTCTAGTGGCAATTGCACTTTCAGTTCGTCCTGCAAAGCCCTGGCGTCCATGCTGGTTAAAATCGTCACGGCAATCAATGCAGGCGCATTGGCCAGTGCCGCAGGGGTCAGCAAACCCGCAGCCTTTTGTTCAGCGTAGGCTTCAGCACTGGCTTTTGCTGCCGCTTCCATCATGGCGGCCCCACCTAACGCATGCAAATTGAAAATATCCACTGACTGCCTTACTGCGGCCTTACAGGCTTGAGCGACAGTGTTGGGAATGTCGTGAAATTTACCGTCAAAAAAGAGTTTTACACCATACTCTTTGGCCAGGGCAAACAGAGTAGTGCCGCAAGCGGTGAAAAGTTCAAGACCGCATTTAAAGACGCCCACGTCATCTTTCAGCTCTTCAAAAAGGGCCCGGGCTTCGGCTTCGGAAGAAACGTCGAGGGCCACAATCAGTCTGTCTTTTGGGGTCAATTGCCTTTTCACGTGCTCATCCTTAATTTCCTGCATGGCATTGTACTATTAGTACTTTGGAAAATAAGCCAGTGACACCAACCAATTATCTTACTAAAGCCTGCCTGAGCGCGGCCCTTCTGCTCGGTTTGGTAATGGGCGAGCTTGAAAGCGCCCTGGCTCTCACAGCGGCCCAGTTTAATCATGGTCTCGGCACGGGCATCAATTTAGGCAACGCCCTCGATGCGCCCAGAGAAGGCGAGTGGGGAGTGACTTTAGAAGCGAATTATTTTCGCCAGATTCACCAGGCCGGTTTTACTCACTTGCGTCTGCCGGTGCGCTGGTCGAGCCACGCCGGCCAACCGGCCCCTTACAAATTAGATCCGGTCTTTACTGAGCGAGTACGCTGGGCGGTGCACGGGGCGCTCAAAAACAACCTTAAAGTCGTACTCAATATGCACCATTACGAAGAGTTCGAGTCTGATCCCGATGCTCACAGAGAACGTCTTCTGGCCATGTGGCGGCAGATTAGCGAAGAATTTAAAAACGAGCCGCGAGATCAAGTCGCTTTTGAAATTTACAACGAACCGGCCAAGAAAATCAGCGCCGTTTTTTGGAATGATTTATTTGCCGAGGCACTAGCCGTGGTGCGCAAAAAAAATCCGAAGCGTATTGTCGTGGTCGGACCGGTGCAATGGAACAGCATCTCAGCGCTGGATACATTGAAATTACCTTCTGACAAAAACCTTCTCGTCAGCGTGCATTATTATGAACCCTTCCATTTCACCCATCAAGGAGCCGAATGGGTGGGCGAAGAGGGTAAAAATTGGCTTGGTACAACCTGGTCGGCAAGTGCCGAACAGATTGCCGCTCTTAAGAGCGATTTTGATAAGGCCCAAAAATGGGCCCAGACGCATGAGCGCCTCATTTACCTGGGTGAATTCGGCGCCTATAGCAAAGGCGATATGGATTCACGCGCCAGATGGACCGAGTCAGTGCGCAAAGCCGCCATTGACCGCGGCTTTTCTCTCGCTTACTGGGAGTTTTGTTCCGGATTTGGCGCCTACGATCCAGCCAGTCGCTCCTGGCGCAAACCACTTTTAAACGCCCTTCATGCTCATTTCATGCTTGACCATGCAAAACGACCTGGCAACTAATCAATTGCCAAGTCGTCTTAAAAATCGATCACAATTAGCTATCCGCTTTGCTTCAAGCCTAAGGTGCAGCTGTAGTAGCTGCGCTGTCGCGCTTGTAGCGTTTCATAAAGCGGTCTACACGGCCTTCTGTGTCAACAATTTTCTGTTGACCGGTATAGAAGGGGTGGCAGGCGCTGCAAATTTCAACGCGAATCGCTTGTTTTGTGGAACCCAGCTTTACAGCGGCACCGCAGACACAAGTCGCGATAACCTCTGAATACTTGGGATGAATTCCTTCCTTCATGATGACACCCTGAATTTTTAGAATAAGGCAAAAGATACCACGCATTGAAAGGCCATGCCGCTCCTCTCAACATTATCGTAAGGTCCCTTAACAGAAAACTGTAAAGACTTCATTTCTATCTTAGCTGGTTTTGCCAATTATTGGTTTATTGGCTGGGCCACGTCGATGCCATCACCGGTGGCCTGCGCCACCCGCTCACCCTCAACATCGAGAAAGACTTTCGCCATACTCGCTGGAACCACAGCATCAACCGTACGTTTAAGCTGGTCGAGGCGCATATCGAACGAGTCAGCCCCGCTACCGGCAAGAAAACGCTTGGAGAGGTTGAGGGCAATACCCTCACCCCTGGCGGCCGTCACTGATATTAGAACTGTGCCTTTTGGAATTTCGCTGCCCAGTCCCTGCGCTTCTTCTTCTTCACTTGGTCCGCGCACCAGCTCGGCCACGGCGCTCTCAAGCCCTCGCATCAGCGGTGTGCGACCATCGTCTTCACTCTCCGCCAGACGATATTGGCGCTTCACCGGGACGATTTCAAATTTATCGTCTGCGCTTTTGATAAACCAGACATCAGACTGACCATAGTGCGACTCTGATGGCTTACCGCTGACAAGGGTGCCGCTCACTTTTTTCTTTTCTTCTAAAACCGTGCGCTGACCGGCACAACTATTCAAGGCAGGCACGAGCAAGCAAACAATAATTAGCAGGCAAAATTTATTTGCTGTCTTTGCCTTGTTCGTCGGTTTGAGCAACTTGCGCTTCTCCTGAATTAGCAACCGGTGGATTTACCACTATGGGTATCGCTGCTTTCGGTACAAGAAGCAGTTTACCATCACCAGCGATACCACCGCCGGTGACATTAAAGCCGGCCAGCCGAAAGGCGTGATCGCGCCTGTCCAGGCGGCTGAAATCTATTAGCGGATTGAGTAATTCTTGAGCGAATTGAGCAAATTTTTCCGGCTCGACAATATCGGGCCCTTCCACTTTCAAGTCTTGCAAGACAATTTTGCTGTCGCCCACAAGCTCAGGCCGAGCCGTAATTTTAATGGGCACGCCGGTTTCGATAGTGCCACCCCTGGTGACAAGCACTGTATCGAGAGTAATTTTATCGCCAACAATTTGCACTTTAGGATTGAGCGGCTCCAGCTGTTCTCCGCCTAAACCAGGCAGGTCTAATTTGAGCCCGCTGAGCGACGCGGTGAGCTTTGGACTTTTTAGAGACTGAGCCAGTTGTTCTTGAGTGACAGCGGCGCTGACAAGCATCACGGTTGGTGCCTTAAAACCTGGACGCTCACCATTTTTTCTGTTGCGATAGTTGACCCAAATAGGGTTCTGCGAAGCCATTTTTACTTGACCGAGCTTGACTCCCTTCATCTCAGGATCATCTACTTGAACCGCCACCGACTTTACCTTACCGGCAATTAAGTCAGTCAGGCTGTAGGTTTTGACTTTTACTTTAACTTTGCCACCAAATTTTTTATGCACCGTCGCTTTAGCGATTTGAGTGGCCACTACTTCGGTGACCAGATTGATACCGGTAACGGTCTGCAGAGTGCGAGAAAACTTCGAGCCAATCTTAAAAGTGGGCGGTGGAGTGGCGGTCTTGATCTCGGGCCTCACCACATGTTCTGGCCTCACCTCTGTTTCGGCGGCTTCAGCTTGGCCAGCGGAACAAGATGCGCTCGCGGCAAATAACAGCGCAGACAGACCGAGCAGCATTTTGGGAGTGATGGAACTGGTCAAAATAGTATTTCTCAAGCGGAAAATAAGCACAGCTAATCTAAGTTGCCGCCAGCACTATAGCAAAACGGTAAATAGATTACCAAGAGGAAGATTTTAAGGGAAATTATGCGGCGGGTGTGGCTGTTGCGGCTGTTGAGGCGGCTGCGGCGGATTCATTTTGTTCTGCAAAGCATCTTTGAGCATTTCGTTCTGACGTAAAAGCGCCTTCAAATGCTCGTTGGCAATGGCCAGCTCAGCTTGCAGTTCGGCCACTGTTTGCTCATGCGATACACCGGTAACCGGGTCGCGGCCCGGCATTTTGGGCAAAAGCACATAACCTAATTGCACTGCTTTCAAAGCAGCTGCAGTACGAGTAGGAACCTTGAGTTTAGCGAGAATGCATTCGATATGTTTTTCCACCGTACGCAACTTCATA
Organism: Candidatus Obscuribacter sp.; assembly: GCA_021772135.1. Taxonomy (GTDB): domain Bacteria; phylum Cyanobacteriota; class Vampirovibrionia; order Obscuribacterales; family Obscuribacteraceae. The sequence continues at coordinate 3,769 of JADYXQ010000177.1, read as the reverse complement.
TCTAGCTCTTCGGCAATTTCTTTGTTGCGCAGGTCAAGGCGAATCAAAACTTCAATCTCTCTGTCGGTGAGATTGCAGTTGGGCATATTTGTGGTCGGTGCCTGCTTGACCAGTTGCGTAATTTTCGGGTCGCAATAAGGCAAACCGCGAGTAATTTGTTCGATCGCTTCAAAGAGCGTGCGAGGTCCGGAGCTTTTCAGGCAAAATCCGCGAGCACCGGCGCGCATCAGTTGATTGTGATATTTAGTGGCATGGTAAGAATCGGTCAGTACCAATACATTGGCGTTCGGCAATTCCATACTGACTCTGCGGCAAACTTCGACACCGTTAAGGACATCGAGGTCGACATCAAGAATGACAAAATCTGGTCGCAATCTGCGAATCATTTCGGTGGCGGCCATGCCATCGGCGGCTTCACCAACAATCTCTACGACTTCAGAAACTACTCGTTTGAGACCAAAGCGAATTAATTCGTGTCTCTCACAGAGCACTGTTCGAGGCCGAAAAATTGAGGGTCTTTGCGTTGAATCCAAGAGTGTCTCCCGTCTATCCATCTGCCCTTTGGGGAACTCCATAGCTTCGCCTATTGCAGCTCGGAATTATTGTAACAGCGTCGGCAGTCCTGTCACCATCGGGGTAGTAACTTCTTTATATACCCTATATTCTCTGCGATCTAATCCTTTACTCATCTGCCCCAAGGGTCAGTCCCCGGCCATTTGCAGCTGAGCAGATAATTTCACTTCACAACCTTGATTGATGAAAAGCGGCTTTATCAGACATCATCGGACGCCGCCCGCAAACACTGCGCATATCCAGCATATATCATCTGCATGATACTTCCGCTGAGCGAGCAAGATTTTGCCTCGTGAGACAAAATAATCTATCTGGGCGCTCAAGAGATAAACTAGTAGTATCTTTTAGCTTCGCGCTAGCTAAAGCACCTGTGTTTAGGGGAATCTTACGAGAAGCATGGGAAAAATCCCAGTAGCAGGCTACTCTGTAAATGGTTAAGCTGACCTCATAATATCGAATCGAGCCAACGGATAAATGGCCACAGACCGGCATTTTCTTGAATTTTAAAGAAGTGATGACAACTACAGGATTCAAAATCGAAAAAAACTTTCTCGACCTGGTAATTACAACTGGCCTTGTATTTGCCATCGCCCCTGCTCTTTTCCTGGCGCTGCCCACTGCCGCCCAGGCCACCAAACTCACGGCCGCACCGCTTCCGCACCGTGGGGAAGCTAATTCTGACAACCAGAACAACTGGGGCAGGCCGACCAAAAACTTTTCACAGGCTCCAGAACGTCCTGCTTTGCCGCCATCTATGTGGGAAGGGCGACGCCCGGATTATCGCGAAGAAGAAAAGCGCAAAAAATTGGAAGATGCTGCCAGTGCCGTGAAAGCGGCGGCAGAAGCTAAAAAAGCGCAGGATGCAGTGCGCCGGGCCGAACTTGACCGTATCAATGCCGGCAAGCAATATCAACAAACAGCCATCGATGCCAATAATCGCGGCGTCGCCCTAGGTCGTCAGGGTCGCATGAATGAAGCCATTGCCCAGCATGAGCTGGCTTGCAAATATGATCCCGGCAACAAAATGTTTCGCACCAATCTAACCAGTGCGCGCACCCTTTATGGTCAGCAGCGCATGGCGCAAAAGGATTACACCGGGGCAGCCCATTTATTCCGCAAAGCCCTCACAGCAGCGCAAGATAATTCGCTGGCGGCAAAACTCTTGAATGAGTCTATTCAAAAAACAGGTCTCGACCCTACTCTTTCCGATAATCGTGTCGGTATAGGCGATCAACTGGCGGCCTCAGGCGATCTCGATGGTGCCATGATCGAGTATCAACAGGCAATGCAGCTTGATCCCAGCGCTCGTACCTACGTCAAAATGGGCGACATGATGTTGCGTTACGGCCAGGCCCCCAACGCTTTGAGCTGGTATCGCAATGCCGTGGTTAAAGACACCAATTACGGCCCGGCGCACAGGCAGCTTGGTATGATGTATATGATGCAGAAAGATTACGCTTCGGCAGCAGCGTCCTTGCGCAAAGCAGTCATTCTTGACTCTAAAGACGCGGCCGCCGGACAAGCTTTAATTGATATCTGGCGCAAACAAGTATCTATAAATCCTGAGCTGGCTGAAAATCACCTGGGCCTGGCTGGTGCCTTCCAATTAACCGGTGACTTCCAATCAGCAGCGGGCGAATATTTGCAAGTGGAACAACTTGATCCGGGTAATGCCAGACTGGCACCAGGTCGCGAAAGTTTGCAAAGGGCAATGAAACACACCACAGCCGAAAAGCACCGGGCCGCCGCTGAAGTGTTTATTAGTCAGGGACTGGCTCGCGATGCCCTTTCTGAAATAAGCCAGGCCGTTACAGTAGAGCCGCGCAATGCCCGCTATCAATTTTTGATGGGTGAAGCTTTAGAGAGCGGTGGAGATATTCAAGGTGCGCTGCGCGCCTATCACACTTCAGTTTTAATTGATCCTGAAAACAATCAAGAAGCCGCGGCGAGAATGCGTGATTTACAATCAAGAGCAAATGCAGGAGCCGGTTCCGGTAACAGTCAAACAAATAACCCAGCCAATAATCCGGCAACTAATTCTGGCGGCAAAAACCAAAATCAAAATCAAAGCAGCTCCCGCACTCTATATGAAGGAGTACCGGCTCAATTTCCTGGTGGCAACGGCGGTGGCAGCACTGGTGGCACTGCCCGTCAAGATACGCCCTTTACCGGAAGTTTTCGTACTCATGATGAATCAGGAAATCCGGTCAGCGCGGCCGCTCCGGCAAGAATGGAAAACCGCACAGATGCTCGCCCGGAAGCTCGCCCAGAAAGAACGAGCGAAAAGCCCGCCAACGAAAAACAAAATCGCGACAGTCAAACGCAAGCCACTCTAAAGGCCTGCGACGAAATGGAAATGCGCCGAGACTTTCAAGGGGCAACCAACTTACTGCGTGAAGCGCTGGCCAACAATTTGCAAAATGCCGACATCCACCACCGATTGGGCCTCAATTTACTCAATTCCGGACAACTTTCCGAATCGGTTTCAGAGTTGCGCATTGCCAGCGCACTTTCGCCTACCAATAAAGTATTTGTAGCCGACCTGGCTCGGGCACTGAATATTCACAAACGCACTCTTTCATCTGACTCAGATCAAGTGCAAGGAGCCAATCCCGCTCAATGAGTTTTTATTTTCAGGCACCAGACTTAGCTGAATTCCCCAGACGATCTTACAGGCGTTTTCTGGAAGAGACCATTGGTAATCTTTTTACCGAAATCTCACCAGTTGCGAGCGAATATTCGGCCCGTTTTGAACTGACTTTTGTCGGTCCCGACGGCAAAGTGCACTGGCGCTTCGAAGATTATGCGTCCGATTCGGGTTATCCGACTTCGCCTGAACAAGCGCGCAAATCTAATATGACTCACTCCAAACGGATGATGATGGAAGTGTGGTTGCGCGATACCTTAACTGGCGAGTTGCGCAAGTCTACGGCCTATGTTACTGACGTGCCGGTGATTACCGACCGCGGTACATTCGTCATTAACGGTTCTGAGCGCGTAGTGCTGGGCCAGCTTGTTCGTGCCCCCGGCGTTTACTTCAGCCAGGGCGGTCAAACCAGCTATAAGGCACTGTTGCTGGCCGAAATGGGCGCACCCATAGCCTTTGAATTAGAGTTGGATGCCAGCGGCGGTAAAACCAGCCGGGCAAAATGCCGCATCAAATTACCGAAACGCAGTTGGGTGGCCGCGACTACAG
>JADYXQ010000176.1 GCA_021772135.1 Candidatus Obscuribacter sp. | reverse complement strand
TTTTCGGGCGCTCGTATACGCACATATCAACGCCGCCATAAATGCGACCAGGTTGTTCCGCCAGAGTTGGTCGCGGATCTGTTTCAGGTAAATCTTTCACGCTATCTGGCCATCTATCAATCATGTTTGGCGAGATGATGACTCGTGCCGCGGTTTGATCTAGCTTTGCGCGAAGAGGTGCAGGCAGCGCCAAAATTGCATTTTTAACTGCTTGAATGCTCGCCTCACTAACGGCTGGGTGGTTAAAGCCTGGAGGATTTACGACAATACGATTCAAAAGAGTTGTGTTAGGGGAGCCCGGAGCATTCGGCGCGGTTGCCGTGCCGACAGGTGGTGTCGTTGTCACCGGCACCTCATCTATACAGCCGGTTATGGCACCGCATGTAATACTAATTGCCAGAGCAAATTTTGCAAATTGGGCAATGCGTGTTTCGTTATTTTTCACAAGAAGTCTCCATAAGCGGCTTAGAATTTTTGTCCAGATATAGCAAAATCATTTGTTTCCAGTACGGCCAGTCATGGGCAAACCCATCCCAGGTGATGAAAGCGTGCGGCAATTTCTTTTCCGTCATTGTTTCAGATAATAGTCTACTGCCTTCATAAAGCGGGTCTGTCCGCCCAATGGGAAAAATCATTTCGACATCAACAAGCTTTTCAATCTGTGCCTTAGTCAACGAATTGAGTAAAAGCACAGGGTTGCTTTGTATGACATTGTCGTCGCTATAGTGATGAATCCAATCGAATACATTATACGGCGCACTCATCTGCACGAAATCATAAGGACCGCTCATAGCGAGACACTTATTAAAGTTTTGAGGGAATCTCAGCGTGAGATTCATGGCGTGATACGCACCCATGCTGGCTCCCAGTGCGATCACATAGGCGTTATCGTTAAGCTTTTTCGTGAACGGCAATACTTCTTCGATGATGTAATCGTGATATTGAAGATGCCGTTTGGCTCTATCGCCTGGCTGCACCTGCATGTTCCACCAGCTTTCGGCGTCGACGCTGTCGACACAGAAGACTTGAAGATCGCCGCGCTCGATCTGCGGCCCCAGAGTCTCGATCATTTCGCGATTTTCCCAGTCGTAAAAGCGCCCGCACGAGGTGGGAAAGACAATCACTCGCGCTCCGGAATGGCCGAAGACCAGCAGCTCCATATCACGATTGAGATTGGGGCTATGCCATTTAATATATTCTCTGTTCATTTTTGCGGCTCTTCTACGCTAACAGCTTCCACCTTGCCATTAAAACCAAAGTTGTCAATTGCTGGGCTGGTTGTGGAAAGCTTAATTGTACTTGAGATCACTACGACTTCAATTTTGAGGATACTATTGCATAGCTTGGTTCTCTGGTAATTTGGTATGGAGCAGTCTACAAATAGAGCGTCTTTCTGGTCACAATTTTGGTTGGCTGTCTTTACGGCCTACTTCTTCGCTTCAGCGATTTTGCTCTATTTGAGCTCACTTATTCTCTTGCCGTACTGTTTCTTCTTCGATAAGAACAGACGCCTTTTGTCTTCCATAGCCTGCGTCTGGGGCTACCATTTTGTCAGGCTCAATCCGGGCTGGCGTTGTCATTTTGAAGGCATGGCCAATTTTCGCACGGGAGAGACTTACATAATTGTCGCCAATCACCAATCGATTGCCGACGTTTTTATGTTGTGTGGGCTGGCCCAGTCGTTTAAATGGGTATCGAAAGAGTCACTGTTCAAGCTGCCCTTTTTCGGCTGGAATATGTATCTCAAAAAAGACATAGCCATTCAGCGCGGGGATATGAGCAGCATTAAGGCAATGCTCGCTAGCTGTACTGAATGGCTGAAGAAGGGGGAAACAATCTTGATGTTTCCTGAAGGCACACGTTCTGAAGACGGAGAAATGATTCCCTTCCGTGATGGTAGTTTTCGCCTGGCGGTGCAGAATAATATTCCGATACTGCCAGTGGTGCTAAACGGTACCCGTGAGATATTGCCGAAACAAGTCCATCAACTGAAATTGTCTGCCCATGTACATGTGAAACTTTTACCGCCGGTTTATCCTTCGCAGTGCGACGATAGTGCCCCTGAGCTAAAGCGCTACGTGCATAATCTTATGAAAGAAACGCTAGCCGAAATGCGGCTGCCAAAGGTGCTTTGAAGGAAGCAGATCGATTTAGACAGCAGGGGCGCCGATGACCCAGATTTGGCTACGGGTCTGATCAACCTTGGTGCTCATTTGCATTGTATTGAGAGGTTCGAAGACGCTGAGCGGTGCTACAAAGGAGCCGCTCTCGATAGTCGAGAAGAAGTGCGGCGAAGAGCACGATAGAACAGCCAGAATATTGAACATGTTGGCTTTGGTTTATTGTGATGGATGGGTCTTTGGCGAAGCGATTCCGCTAGAGGAGGTACAGCCCGATAGGAATAAAATCCCGCCAAGCAGGCAGTCCCCTGTCTGTTTACGTGTTTCCTGCAGCGGATTAATTGACGGCGGGAGGAGGACACGAGTGCCTTCCTTCCGCCGTTCAGCGCGTTAACCGCAGCAGCTAGACTTGTCGTTCGTTTTGTCGGTTTTTTCTACCTTCGCTTGTTGTTCTTCATTGCATGCTTTGTCGACTTTTTTGTCAGCAACTGAAACCGAAGAATGGCAGTCTGATTCTTTTGCTACTTCTTCGTCCGACGGCTTCTTCTCTTTTTTGATTTCCATTTGTGGCCTCCACCTGCTTCACACGACCCACAGGCATTAATATAGCCCTAGCCATGTCATCGTCTGCGACGCAACCACAATCATAAGGTTCCTTAGATTGCGGATAAGTGCGGTAAATGAATCCGGTTCTACAATAGATAAGAGATGAATTTCTATGGTAGAACCAAATTCTGAGAGCTTCTCGAAGCCCCCAGAGAATTGATTTCGTATCCCTGTAAAGTTCTGGCTTCTAAGTCATTTGTGCCATTTTCTTGCAACTTTCGGCACAATCACGACACTCGGCCGCACAATCCTTCATTTTCTTATCGTTGCCCATTGCTTCGCAGCTTGCTGCACAGGCATTACAGATCTCAGCACAAAAGGCACATGATTTCGCATGCGATGTAGACTTCCGAGAAAGAAAATCGGCGCTGGTTTTGCATGCCAAAATGCAATCTTTCAGTGTGTTGATGTGTTTTGCTTCGGCATGCTTGCCTCCTTTCTTTTTGCAGTAGACTAGGGTGTCTTGACACATTTTCTGGCACTTGCGGCATGTCGATTCACATGATTCCATAGTCACCGATGTTGAACTTTTTTGAGCGACCGCTGGAGACGCTGATAGCAACACATTTACGGCTGTAAAGGCTACAATGGTAGCTAGCAACGAAATTAAAGCAGTGATTTTTTTCATTAACTTTTCCTTTTAACTAACGATTATTCAACAGAGTGAGGAACAAGGGTAAAGTTCCTGAGATGGTCAAAGATTAATGTGATTTTCTCTAGTTTCATCGTGTTTCTCCTGTTTACGCACTGCTTTAGCTTCCGCCGGTAGCAAAAGTCAGGCGTGCCTGCGCTAAGCGATATTTGTAATTGGCTTGAAGTAAATCTAGTCGAGCTTGTATGAGCTTCACCGATGCGTCGAAATCCTCCATCGCTATGGCTTTGCCAACCACGTATCTTGTATGAAGCAAGCGCTGATCCTCCGAATCAGAGACCAGTTATGTTGCTTCCCAGTCTGTACTGCCGAAACAAGTCCATCAACTGAAATTGTCTGCCCATGTAGATCTAAAACTTCTCCCGCCGAAATGCGGCTGCCGGCGAAAGATAAGTAGCTGAAAGCCAGACCTAGCAAGGTTAATTCAAGTCAACATGATCACTCATATTTTCACCGCTTCATCGAACAGTCGCTCCAGTGTTTTCTGAAGTATGCAATGCCACTGTCGCTTGGATAACCGATCGGAAGCTGTGAACAACGAGCCTGTGGTACCATCACGACATCTGAAAACAGAGAAGTATTATCATTAGCGACTCAAAAATAGATCGTAGCGCAATTGTAGTCGGAGGTGGTTTCGGCGGTCTGGCCGCAGCTATTCGCCTGCTTGCGCTAGGATATCGTGTCAAACTCATAGACCGTCTCAGTAAGCTCGGTGGTAGAGCATTTGTCTTTCACAAAGAAGGATATACTTTTGATGCCGGACCAACTGTAATTACGGCTCCTTTTCTGATTGAGGAGCTGTTCAAGCTTCATGGGCGTAGACTGGAAGATTATGTGTCGCTCGTGCCGGTCTACCCATGGTATCGCATTCGCTTTGATGACGGCACCTATTTCAACTATGGTGGCACGCAGACCCAAATTGAGTCGGAGATAGCCAGGGTGAGTCCTGGCGACGTGCAAGGATATCGCAGGCTGGTGGCCCAGAGTCGAGATATTTTTGATGTAGGGTTCGTGCAGTTGGGTGACAAACCATTTTCCTCGGTTGCTTCGATGGTGGCAGTCGCTCCAAATATGATTCGGCTTAAAAGTTTTTTGTCTGTATATCAGATGGTCAGCTTGTATATCAAAAGTGAAAAGCTTCGCCAGGTATTTAGTTTTCAACCATTGCTGGTGGGAGGCAACCCCTTTACCACCACTAGCATTTATTCACTGATACAGCATGTCGAACGGCAATGGGGAGTGTTCTATGCCATGGGAGGCACCGGTGCAATAGTGTCGGCAATGGAGAAGCTAATCAGAGAATTAGGCGGCGAAATACTTCTCGACACCACCGTAGATGAGATTATGGCGGACGGAGGAAAAGCTCTGGGAGTCGCCACTGCCGATGGTGCCAAGCATGTGGCTGATCTGGTTGTAGTAAACGGCGATCCTCCCTTCGTGTACAGTAAGCTCTTAAAAGGAACAGTACGCAAAAAGTGGACTGACAAAAAAATCGAGAAACTGCAATACTCGATGGGTTTATTCGTTCTGTATTTTGGTACTAGCAAACAGTATGAGACAACGGCCCACCATAGCATTCTTCTCGGCAAGCGCTATAAAGAGCTGCTGAAAGATATCTTCGACCGTAAAGTGTTGGCTGAAGACTTTAGCCTCTATCTTCACATTCCTTCAAGGACTGATCCTTCTATGGCTCCGCCGGGGAAGGACTGTATGTACGTGCTATGCCCGGTGCCAAATCTTCAGTCTGGCGTGGACTGGCAGGTGGAGGGCCCACGACTGAGGGATAGAATAGTCAGTTATCTCGAAGAAACTGAGTTACCGGAATTGAGTAAATACATAGAAGCAGACTTTTATGTCACTCCTGAATACTTCCAATCAGAATTGCTTACGGCCTATGGTACTGGCTTCTCGGTGCAGCCGCTGCTTACACAGTCGGCTTACTTCAGATTTCACAATAAGTCTGAAGAACTTGAGAATTTATTTTTTGTCGGTGCCGGCACGCACCCTGGAGCGGGAATGCCCGGTGTCTTGTGCTCGGCAAAAGTTCTGCAAAATTTATTGAGTCCGGGCAGTCTTGAGAGAGATGCTGGCGGAAACAAACAATATGATAGTCACGCAAAAGTAGTCAATTAAAAGTGAAAAAATGAGCTGATTTTTCAGGCCAGATCTTGCGTGAGGTTCTGGCGTTCGGAGAAAAACATCTCGACAAACATGTGGGGCACGGTCAGAGCACTGAGCAGATAGAAGACGGTTCTAATCTGACTGGCGAATAGCTGCTCGCCACCTACCATCGCGCAACCTAACTTAGCATACAGAAAATAAATCAAAAGTGCTATTGACCAGCTACCTAAAGTCAGTGGCAGGGCGATCTTGATAAACTTGATCAGGCCATGTTGAAAGTCTGGAGCATCTAAGCCGGCTATTAGTTTAAGACATTGTCGGAGTGAGTGCCACCAGCAGAAGTAAATGCTGAAGGAGAGAAGTGGTGGGAGAACTATATAACACAGAATCAAAGACAATCCGGAGATGCTCATAGATAGACCTTTTGTGCTCTTCTGATTAATGGCGTTCACGATGCCTATGCTGAGTGATACCACGGTCAGACCGACTACAACAAAGCCGACAAACTGCAACACTACATTGAGTTGCATTAAAAATTCGACTTGAGAACCAGTCAGAAAAGTGAACATCTGACCGACTTCTTTGGCATGAAGAAAGCATGGGCCAAGCACTGGCAAAACGCCCCACAATAGTCTGGCGACGGCTGGCAGGTCGGTGTCTTCGTCCATGGCAAAATGCAGGCAAGAGACACTGAGGAAGCTGACCAGCATCGGACCTGGATCGTGCAACCATGTGAAAATGACCAGGGCAGCCAGACCGAGATAAAGCAGTCCAAAGAGCAAAAGGCGCCAAAGAATTAATTGTCCAGTCTTATCAGTGTGAAATCGCAGATGGTCCAGGGCACCATGGCAAATACCAAAGAAGGCGACGTTGAGAACGAAAAACAATACTTGCCATTGCAGGTCTTTGATCAAAAAAAACATTGGTAATATGGACAATCCTGTCGCCATAGCAGCGACACGGCGGTGCACCACATTCCAGTCTTCTAGCTTGTTCATAACAGACAAGTTTTAGCCATGATCGCGCCTAGCTCAAGTTTTTTTGGCATTGCCGAGACAATAGCCGAGTCGTCCGCCAGTGAAGAATTATCGCAAAGAAAGCGGACGACGATATCTGGGTCTACCTGCGCAAAAAGAGAATTAAGTAGCATTGGGCCATCGCTTGGTCGTTGCTTCAGATAGGTTAGGAGTACAGTGTCTAAAAGTCTTGCCTTTTTGCTTAGTGTTTCCGGGGGAGAGGGTAATTCATTTTGCTTCAGCGAGTGCGCGAGTGTTTCGGAGAAACGGTGAATCGCCGCAAATGCGTAACCGGTGGAGGGGCGCACTAGGCCCGCCCTCATGCCAAGGAGATAGTGGCGTGGATTTGGTTGCGCAAGCGAAATTGCATGCATAGGTATGCAACCGCGTTCAATATGCAGTTGCTCAAATGTGTGTACGCCGAACTCCTGGGCCAGATGTTTAAGCACCAGGCGGTGATGTTCTTCTTGGGAGAAGTTATCTAAACCGATGTAGACCGACTCTACCAGAGCTTCCGTCGGAGAAAATGGCAGGAGATAATAAAAATGAAAGCCACCACCGACCTCTTCGCCGCTGAAGTCCATGAGCGTCACGCAGCTGTCGTCAAACACGCCTTTGTCTAAGCGAATATGTAATCCATAGAAATCTTGTTTGAATTCATTCCCTCGAGTCTGCGGAGGCCGGCTATCGAAGAGCACCTTACTCGATAAAATGCGCTGGTCAGTTTTTACAGTGACAAGGCCGCTGCCGTATTCTGTGGCTGTGACATTTTCGCCGAAATACAGATTTACCTTTGGGGATTTTTCCAGGTGACTGATTCTGCTTTCATAATAATCCTCGGACAAAACTGCACAGTAAGGATACCGCTTGCTCGAGCAAAGATTGGTTTTGCCCTTATAACGCACTTTCCATTTCTGCCAGGACTTCTTTTGTGGGACGCTGAGAGACTTTGGCGCATTGTTCCAGAAGCACCATACATGGTCGCGCTGATAGTTCTGACGGGGCTCGATCAGACAAAGCGTTTTATCTGGCGAAGAATCAATCAAGCATTTTGCCAGTGAGAGCCCTGCCAGTCCAGCGCCTGCTATTACATAGTCAAAGTCGTTCATGGGCATACGGCATCAAAACTGGCTATGCCTCGGAGGCACTCATGCAATTCCTGGCGATGACCGGGCAGTTCTTCCACCCGGCCATAGGCAGGGAAGATGAAGGATGCTACAGCGTGGAGAAGGCATCCGGTCTTTACTAGCGGCCCGGTGCTGACCCGTTCTTGCAAGCAGCGATCAGGTCTGGCCAAAATCATTTGGCCGATTTTGCCATAGCCCCGACTGGCCGCGAGGATACCCAGACGGGTTGAGGCGGGCAGACGACACATACCCCTGTCTGAGCTCTCATAATAGGCCTTCGACATTACGATGATATGTCGCACAGCCTCTGCTATAGCCGCCCGAGCCTGATCGTCTTGCTCCAATGCAGCTCCGATCAGCTGGCGATTGACCAGGTCGGCAGGTAGATAAATGCGGCCTGAGATGAAGTCTTCTTTGACGTCTCGAGCTATGTTGGTCAGCTGCATGGCAATGCCCAGGTCTATCGCCGCAGCTGCGGTGTCCTGGTCAGTCACTCCCAACATGAAACACACCATCAGACCCACCGTGCCTGCTACCTGGTAGCAATATCGCAATAATTCTTGCTCAGACCCGATCTGCTCGAGAAAGATGTCTTTCTTAACTCCCCTGACCAATTCCAATGGCAACTCCAGTGGAATGTTGCACTCTTCAGCCAACTGTAGGAAATTAGTTACTGGTGTCAGGGATGAGCTCTTTCTTTCTAAGTCACGCTTGATGTTTTCGAGCAACATAGATGCCTGCTCTGTATCACAACATTCGTCGGCGCAATCGTCGACGTATCGGCAGAAAGTATAGAGGGTCTCAAAATTGAGTCTGATAGAAGCGGGAAAAAATGCTGCGGCGAAAGCAAAGGTTTTGCCGCGATGGGACATAGCCAATGACTGCCATTCTGAGTGATTAGTGGATACATCCGCTCGCAATCTCATCACTTCCTTGAGAGGCTTTCTGGATCTGTGAGTGCTTACTAGTGAGAATAACCATGACGATAGCACTCAAGAGAGGTTAATGCACCTGGGGCCGGTTCATTGTGGCTAATGAATTTTACTTGAGCGGGCCATGACCTTGATTAGTCATGGCCCGCTCATTCACTGATTGTCTGTTACGAGTCAGATTTTCTAGTTGAAAAATTGACTTGTTCATCCTCTGTCAACAGGCAGACTCCTGGCTAAGGCATCTCTAGGCCAGAGATGCCTTAGCCACTTGAGCGTCTCCGGCAAATCCATCTGCTTCAGACTTGGCCATTGCAATCATGTAGATGTAGATGCCTAGACCAACTTTGGCAACGATATCTGCAATTGTGTAGCCGACCTGCAAACCGCACTGGGCCACATCTCCAGAGAGTCCTACCATCGGTGCCAGATAGGCGATAGGATAAAAGGCCCACGTGATCAGTAAGAGACCTCTGGCATTTCCCACTAACTTTTTCACCTCGTCCGACTGTCTGCTGTAGGCCTGGGTGAACTCGGTGAAAAGAGTGACCATGATGATCGACCAGGGCACCATAGATAGACCCCAGAAAATCCACCTTGTGGTGGTTACCTGAGAGATTTCTCCGGGATATCCCAGCAGAATCATGAGCGCTGCAGCTGACGAAAGTTTCAAGATCAGTTTCCGAGACACCTCAGGTTGCAGTGCCAGGACAGCAACGAGCTCTATGACCAGAAGCGGCACTGTCAGTAGCCAATCGGCGTACCTGTACGCATCATTGAAAGGCATGCCGCTGGCGATGTAGATGCCGTTTGTGAGAGTGTATGCGTGAATGAAGCTGTCGTGGATACGGAAATAGTGGTAGCAGGCAATTGATGGCACCAGAGCGCTGACCAGCAGAGCTGGTCTGTATTTGTGAGCCACCTGGCTTCGTGAGTAAAAGAAAAACAGTGCGCCGGCGAGCATGGCTGCGCAGCACAGGGACATCACATTCGTGATCAGGCTATATTCGGTAGCCGTTAAGTTAGGCATAGAAATTTCCTCGATGTCGGTAAGTTGGATCTGGATGACAATTTGTAAGGCCAACTCTCACAAAACCATACTAGAACAGCCTATGTGAACGGATAGTGAACAGTGAGGAAGGTCAAGATCGGCGAGAGCTTTTGTTGCCACCGCTCACGGTGTTAGAATTACAACATACGATCGAATGGTTTATCGAAAAGTGGAAAACTGGTATGGAATGTATGTTTCGAAAATGCGTCTTCTTTAGCTTACTCCTGGCAATCTTGTTTGCAAGATCGACAGTTGCTAATCCTGTTGTTAGTTCACCATCCTCTGAGATGCTGGAGGCAATTAAGTTGGGCGATGCTTTTTTACCTTCTCTTAAGCGCAAGTCTCGCGACATGAAGTTGATTGAAGTCAAAAATGTTTTTGGAGGGAAGCCAAATCAATGGCGCCTGACTTACAAGGAACGCTCTTCGCTACCTCGTGAAACGGGTGGTCCGGGCGCTTTAGGCGGGGAGTTATTGATTGACGTCAATCTCGATGAAAAAATCGCAAAGTTCGCAGGAAGCGGCGAGTAGCAGGATTCGCTACGCACCACTGTCGGCACATCATGGACCTTCTATCGGTTTCTTACACCATCCAGATAGGACGAAATCAGCAAACTTACTTGTTTGCAAAAACGACTTCGCTATCCCTGCGACGGTTTCTTCGGAGACCTCACAACCTGATCTGTACATGACTTTGGTGTTGTCATTCTTCAAGCGTTCAAATCCGGATTTCATTTTGGCTGGTTGACCATTGGCTACATTCGTCTCCCAGATGAGCGCGGCCGCGAACAACTTACCTGCAGGTGTTCCTGTGGTCATCATGTTTTCGACTTCCGAAGGTTCCAACTTGCGCAAATTACTGCGAATGTGATCATATGCCGCGTAGACAGTGTTCTTTGTCGCCTGGCCCAACACTTCACCGTAAGTGAAAGTTTTCGCTTGTTTGAGAAGCGCCATATCACTTGAGAGTTCACCAGCCATAGCGCCTAG
>JADYXQ010000175.1 GCA_021772135.1 Candidatus Obscuribacter sp. | reverse complement strand
TTCGTCAGCTTCGTTCGCAAACTTCCGGTCGAACCGCCTGCAGCTGCCAAACCAGCCGCAAAATAATTATTGAAGAAGGAGAAATCTGAACATGGCCGCACCCGAAAAAGCAAAAAAACTGACAGAAGTAGACATCATTTACAGATGGACCTGGTTCTTCATCCTCTATTTAGTTTTCATTCTTCTAATTGCCTCATTCGGCCTGGTAGCTGAATTCTAGAGATTCAGCTCAAGCGAAAAATAATAAAAAAGCCTCGCAGTCAGCGAGGCTTTTTTGTTTTGCGTGTGAGCCGGTATTTTTTATTTCAAATAATCTCTCAAGCTGCCTGATTCATCCATGTTGCGCAGTTTGAGAATTGCTCTACCTTCCAGTTGCCGCACGCGGTCGTCGCTGATATTGAGTATCTTGGCCGTCTTGACGGCAGTGAGAGACACACCGTTATCGAGGCCATAACGCAAGCGAATCACGTCAGACTCGTTGGGGCTCAAGCGCCGCACCAGATTTTGCACATCCTGACGGCACAATTTGATTGTGGCATCATCTTCGGTGGCAAGATGATCTTGATCGGCCAGTTGATTAATCAGCGGATCGCCATCTTCTGAAGTTGTGGCATCGAGTGATACCGGTTCTTGAATGGACAACAAAAGCGAATTGAGTTTACCTTCGCCTAAGCCTACTTCTTCAGCCAGTTCGCTGCTTGTGGCGCGGCGACCTTCACGTAAAAAGAAATTGCGCGCGGCTGCGTTTATCTTTTGCACGGTCTCACTCATGTGCACCGGAATGCGAATGGTGTGACCCTTATCTTGAATCGCTCTGGAACAGCTCTGGCGAATCCACCAGGTGGCGTAAGTGGAGAAGCGGAACCCTTTGCTTGGCTCGAACTTTTCTACCGCCCTTAAAAGCCCCAGATTGCCTTCTTGAATCAAATCACCCAGGGGCAGGCCGCGCCCGATAAAACGCTTGGCGATGCTGACCACCAGTCGCAGATTGGCCTGGGCCAGGCGACGCTTAGCCAGCTCATCGCCGGTTCTGGCCTGGGTTGCCAGGGCGATTTCTTCTTCTTTATTGAGCAGCGGATAGCGCCCCATATCTTTGAGATAGGCGGCCAGCGCTTCATCGCACTGACCTTCAGGGGTGATGTTGATAAATTCTGATTTCTCCGCAACCTCACCCTCATTTTCAATGCGGTCGAGGTCAAAAGATGGTTTTGCTTTTCGATTACGGAGCGGTCTTTGGGCCAGTTTCGCTGCGGCCGATGAGGCTTGATTTTGTTTTGCTAAAGCTTGCATCTAAGTCACCTTTTTCTTCTGAGTGCTCGCCGAGCATGGGCGAACCGTTTACTATGCTGAGTGCAACCAATCTGATAGAACACGACAATAACCGCTGCAGGAGCGGTAGTGGGTGCATAAGTAGTGTCACTCTTATGGTGCCCTACAATTTCTATTAAAGCAGTTTCCAATAGGCAAATTCAATTAGATAAGCTTGTCTTAATATTCAATTTGAGCGAATTAAAAGGGGAGTTGGAGTAGATGAAACTTGTAGACCTGACCAGAGCTCTTGAGCAAATTGATATCAGTGAATTTCCTGATGTGCTCAAACCCCTGTACCGTATTGTCTGTCCGCAAATAGAATTTGTCGCCCACGCCCGCGGGGCGGCGGTGATGTCGCACCTTTTCGGTTGCCATGAAAGTGACTTGCCTGAAGGTGAGGGCTGGGCGGAAGAAAATTTGAGCATCAGCACCCACCTGGGTACACATGTGGATGCGCCCTGGCATTACGGCAGCAAAACCGCCGATGCTAAAGCGCTCACCGTCGATCAAATTCCTCTAGAAGAGCTTTATCTCGACGGCGTGGTGCTCGACCTCACCGACCTTAAAGGAACCGGGGCTGGTATCACCGTCGAAAATCTAAAAGCGGCACTGAATAAAATTGATTATCAGATCAAACCTAGAGACGCTGTTTTATTGCGCACTGACCATGACTTAATGCCTCTTACGGCACCGGTGCGCTACAACTATCCTGGCCTGACGGCTGAGTCGGCCACTTATCTGGCGGAATGCGGGGCGCTGGTTGGTGGCACAGATGCTCTTGGTTGGGATAGACCATTTCACATCATGATTGCCGATTATCAGCAAAGTGGTGACAAGAGCCGTATCTGGGACGCGCATTTTGCCATGCGTCAGTTCCGCTTTTATGTCGTGCAGCAACTGGCTAACTTAAAAGAGTTGCCACCACACGGTTTTAAAGTTGCATTTTTTCCGCTCAAAATCGTTGGCGCAAGCGCTGCACCGGCCAGGGTAGTGGCTTTCGTCGAGGACTAATAGTTAGCTAGAGGACTTGAAACAATCAGTAGCTAGATCTAAAGGTTGCCGCCGTGCAAGTGGTTAATCTTTCTCGGTATTCGCGAGATACGGCGGCGAGTTAAGAGTCATCTTAACGCCACTAGCTAAGATCAAACTACAGGGTTTTTAC
This sequence comes from Candidatus Obscuribacter sp., assembly GCA_021772135.1. Classification (GTDB taxonomy): domain Bacteria; phylum Cyanobacteriota; class Vampirovibrionia; order Obscuribacterales; family Obscuribacteraceae. The sequence goes on along the minus strand of JADYXQ010000175.1, from coordinate 9,974 downwards.
TGGTATTTATCGCTTGGCGACATCAATTCTGCACCATATTAGAAACAGCTTGGTGCTGTAAAAACAGTTATCAGCAAGTCGATTAAAGTTACGGTTTTCCAGCCTGATATCTGACGACATAACTGGATCGATCGTCTTTTGCTTGTCCAATCACGGGACCACCGATTTGCACAATACAACTGCTGCCATCTTTATTGGTGCCTTGCACGACATCAGAGGATGTGTATGTGATATTCCATCGATATTGCCTCAAGCTATTTAACCACCAATCACGAACTTGATTTTCTGTTTCTTTGGTGTTGAAGACCATTACATAGGTGGGCCCTTTTTTCTGATCGGTGGAGCTGGCGTAAATTAGGCCATGCAAATATTTTGATTTACCTGTGTATTCAGGCAATTCCGGAACGCTTACTTTTTCCTTTAATTTATCTGGATTACCTGTAATGGGAGCGTTGACCGGGGCCTGATTTTGCGAAGGTGCTTGAGCAAAGGCTGCAAGCGAGCCCCCTGCAATAACCAGGGCCATGGCTAAAGCCGGTTTGGTCATTAGACCGGCTGTGGCTAACGAGCTTTTAAACACTTGAATTACCTCCTAATTCCTTCGGTGAGTTGTTAAAATCGGCCCATATACATGATCTCTCATGCCAGGTGCCTGATGCTGATGCTACATGCTTAATGCCATTGATTGGCAGTAATGAAACGACCGCTCCTTTAATTATAGAAGCGGTCGATTCAAGGTGTGTGCTTTTAGTGGATTAGTTAGGTTTGCAGAACGTCGCACCTTCAGTAACTTGTTCGAATTTCAATTCTCCGAGGAGGTTGTTGTAACCCGAGCTAGCTTGCCAGAGGGCACTGTCTGTTCCTGATGGTCCAGAGCCAGGATTTGGTTTGGTGAATGGATTTTCGTGATAGTTACCATCTCCTGTTGAACCAGAGTAGCCTTTGTAGGTGTTCACAGCCCATCCGTTCAATGGGTATTTGCTATCGCATTTGTCGGGTCCGGCTGCCGAAGGTCCATCAGCAGATAAGTTAGTGTCTTTCCAAGGTAGTGATGCACTCATTTTAGGTTTTTTGGTGGATGCATCAACGTACAAGTACAGTTTGCCGGTCCCAGCTCCATTGGCGAGGGTCAATGGACAGGTCTTATCATCGAGAGCGGCAATTACTTCAGCTTTGGTCACTTTAGGTTCAACTTGCTGCATTCTCTTGACCATTTCGTCAATGATTGGATTAGCATTGCAAGGATTGAGACCACCATTCATCTGGGTCAAATACTTATAAGTAGTGTCTACAGATAAGTAGTTAACTTTACTAGCTCCACCGATGCCGTACGGTACTGCAGAACCAGGAACACCAGGCTTCAGAACTGTACCAGATGATTCAGGCCAGGCTTTGAGGCCGGATTTGCCAGCTGCGGCAACGGTAGCGCAGAATTTACCACCTTTGCGTTCGGCAATTTTGCCGAGTAAATCAGCTTTCATGAATTCAACGTTGGTGAATCCGCCAGGTTGAGTTGCGCCTCCGCCAGCCACACCGCCGAGATTGCGTCCGAAGTTAAGGGTCCAGTCATCGAGACCAGTTATGCAGGGGGCTGGAAGAGTTCCGGTGTCATCGTACATGGAGTAGATGCAAGCTTGATCGCCGGACGAATTACCTAAGTTAATCAGATCGTTGTAATCAGCGAAGTGATAGAACGCACCAGTTGTTCTCAGGTCAAAAGCAGAATTGGAGATCATGCCGGAGATGCCGGCAAAGAGCACAGGGTCGCCAGCACCATAGTTTGGTGAAGCTTCATCTGTGGTGTTGTTCACAGTAACCCCGTCAGAACCAAGACTGCCTTTTGGGTAACTACCCATAGTGGCTATATAAGCTTTCCATTTAGCGCGTGCTGTAGGGATGTCTCCAGTATGTGTAAATACAGGATTGCCAGCGTTGTTGGCTTGCATAATACCGGGCGAGTTAAACAATTCATTGTTGAAGATGTCTTGATCGCCGTTGCTGACTGGTACTCCAGTTGGTGCACCATTGTTGACTGTGGCGTCGTTACCGTTCATTACTCTCAGGTAGCCTCTAGGAATGACGGCCTGGAAGTCTTTGTCGATTGTACCGACGATGGCACAAGCAACGGTTCCGCCGATATTGCCAGACTTAGCTTCCAGAGCACGTCCGTTGGTTCGGAACGAGTTAGGAGGAGTATTCGCATCGAAGGCAGTGGCAGTGAATTGGCCGTGATCAACCAAGTGGGGCTTGGTTTGTGGCAGTACAGGTACGCCCATAATGAAGTTAGGATTGCCGAGCAGAACAATGTCCTTGTAACCAGCCAAGTACACTTGACCACTTTTAGATTTCTGATTTAGTGGCGAATTCTGCATCGGAGCAGGCAATGTGCCCCAACCCAATGCACTCAGAGTGGCTGGGTCGAAGTAAACGTTGGTCGAGCTATCTTTCTTCATGTAGCCAGCGGTGATTGGCCCATCAAGATTAACTGGGCTGCCGTTCCACATTTTGGTGTTGTTTCTGCTGGCCATGTCGGTGAAGTCAGCGTCCATAGTACCGGCAGCTTCAAGGTTGGTTTTCAGTTCCAAACCGACTTGCTTAACTTGGCCAGCCAGGAAGTTGGCGTTGCCTTTAGCAAGAGGAGTGCCTTCAACTTCGGCGTTCTTACCGACGATCAAGGCCTGAGCAACTAATCTGTTGTAGGTGACCAGGTCTACGTTGCTGTTTTTTGGCTCTGTCAATTCACCGAATTCATCGGTAAGGCCGTATTTAGCGAGTGCTACTGCACCACGTCTCACGGCATGTTTAGCGACGTTCAGGGCACCGGCGTCTGTAGCGTTAGCGACCTCGCGACCGCCACCTATGATTTTGGAGAGGAAGAAGAATCCTACCCCCACAATGATCACGAGGAAAACGCAGGCTGCTACAAGCCCCAGCGTCGCCCCCCGTTGTCGTCTAGCTTTCATATTTTGCTGTCCTCCTGGAGCCGACCTTCGAGGTGGCTTATTGAGTATTGCCCGGAGACGAAATGTCTTTTGGCGTAAAAGGTGTCCTGGTGAATAGTAATGCTCTGTATATTATTGTCGTCTAATGTTCATTGGTCGTCAAGAGAGATTGAATTGCAGAGTACTATTCCTGATCGCCTGACGTTGGGAGCATCTCCAAGCTTTGGCTTCTATTATCATGCCCAACTAATGCCAATACTCAACATTAAAATTAGTGGCGCTTAAGAATTGTCTTAAAGGCTGCGGTTGGTTGCAGTGGAGGCATTTGTGGATTTTTGACCTTCTTTAATCTATCAGGTTTATTAACAAAAACCCATTTCGGCGGCGATTGTGTGACGCATTTAAGGTTCGAAAGCGGAACATTAAATGCGGCAGCGTTTGAGGCTTGAATTAAACGGTAGATTAAACGACCCTTAAGGCAGATTAGAGCAGGCCATCCTTATATATAGGAATAAAAACCTGGATCGATATCGAACCCGGTCTATAAGTGAAAGGCAAGAAACGTGCTACTGAACCGTTTCGCCGCTCAAAGCCGCGATTTTTCGGTCATACAACGATACCGAAGTAATGCCGGCCACCACCAGCCAGAACAAGAACTGAACCTGGGGGCGGTAGAAAACTGTATCTACAAGGCCTTGAATTATGAGACCAGTTAAAGCAGTTAACAGTCCGAGGGTGAGCCAACGGTAGTTGCCCTGCCAGAAAGCCAGATGTGCCCGGGCAAAAAGACTGATCGAAAGCACAAGCGAGGAAAGCAGTCCTAGAATTCCGCACTCCACCCCGATTTCTAGAGGTACGCAATAAGTACCTAAAGCGTCGTAGCCGCTCTTCATATATAGACCGTAAGCCAGTGGGAAAGTGGAATTGCCGGGACCGACACCGAACCACCAGTTATCCATGAACATTTTGGCCGAGGCGCGCCAGACATTAAGGCGATAAGCATTAGAGCTGTGTTCGGCGCCGGCAAAGATTGAAAGAATACGGCTCTCAAAAGCAGGCAATTTAAAATGCACTATTAAAATGCCGGCCACAGCCGCGACAATTATCACCACGATAATTGGTGCGATCAATTTTTTGTGTTTTGCCACCACATAACCAAATAATGCCAGGACGATCACCGCCGCCATGGCACCTAGAGCAAGAAAAGCTCCGCGGCTACCGGTGAGCACGGTAGCCAGGCCGATAGTGGCGGCCATGCCGCTGCAAATCAGCGCTGCCGGCCAGCGCATCCAGGCGGTTTTGAGTTTGAACGATTCCACAGCCAGCGCCATGGCCATTGGAAAAAGGGGAATCAGATATCCGGCCAACAAATTGGGATTGCCCAGAGTGGAATAGATACGCGTGCCTTTCGATTCCACCGTAGGGTCTTCCCAGGTGGCTAGAGGCGCCACGCCGATCTTATATTGGTAAAGGCCATAAAGGCTCACCGCAAATCCGGCAAGAATTGCAGCGGCAATTAGTTTTACTAGACGACTTGGACTTTTGCTCAAGGTGGAAGTGAGCAAAAAGTAGTTGACGATATAGACCGCCACTTTGCTCAGCCCTTTGACGCTCTGTACCAGATAATGAGACGAAAAAGTAGCGACAATATTGGCGGCCAAGTATGTGAGCACAACTGCATCGATTGCTGAAAACCGCCGCTCTTCCGGCCCACCTATGAGCCTGCCCATAATCCAGACCACCATGGCACCAGTTGAAAGCAGAGCGAGCCCGTTTTTATCACCGGCAAATTGCGGCAATGCCAGCACCAGAAATAGCAGGCAGGCCAGTGCGTAAGCCAGTTGCTGCAGGCTTCCACCAATTTTGGCCAAACCGCTTTTAGCATTGCAGCCGCTGCGAATCTGATCGAAGCCGTGCATCAGCCAACCAATAAGCGTTGAGCCGCTCAAAGTTTGCGCCCAGGCCCGGTCGAAGCCGGATAAACCCAAATAAGAAGCAAGTCTGGTCAGCATTTAGGGCGCCTGATTGAGGTCTACCACCACTCCTTGCACCCTATATTTGAAGGCTTCGAGTTCGATTTGATTGCCCAATTTAATTTTGTTGCCGCGAATGACGTAGCCGTCGTCTGTAGCGTCTGCTTCATCTTGAACGGTGACCACGAAATCATGCGCGATAGCATTGGCAGGGTCGGGAAATGCCAGTGCTTTTTTGCCGTCAGGGCTTATAAAAGCTACTTGTTTCTGCCAGTGGTCAACCTTGACGATGGTCATGGGCGGTTGCACCGGTTGGTTGCGGATAGTGATGGAGCTTTTGTCTCCTACTTTAAATAAGGCAAGGTCTTTGGTTTTGAGGCCGGTAATATAAACGTCGATATTGACCTTGTGAGTGCCTTTGATCACCTGATTAACACCAGCGTGACCGGCTTTCGCCAGGCCGAATCCGGCTATGGCGAGGAGCGACATCACTACCAAACTGTAGTCGAGTATATTTAACCCACTCTTTTTGGATATCGTCTGCTCTTGCATGATTGTCTGGTGCCTCTTTTCTCGTGTTTCGACTAAGTTAGCGCAAAAAACGAATTCATAATACAAGGATTGGTTAAGCTTCTTCTTTGACGTCTGCTTTTGCCTTGGCTTTAGGCACTTTAGGCACTTTAGGCGGTTCGTCTTTTTCAAAGAAGATGGAGACGGCTCCGGTTACTCGCCTGACCAGCCGCACTTTTTCAAATAAAACTTCTTCGCCAAATTCGAGCTCATCGCGGGCTTTTTCTTTGAGCAGCTCGATGAGATCACAGCGTTCGCCGTCCGACAGAGACAGAACCCCCGTGTGGTGGTCGTTTGCGACTTTGAGCAGCTGGTGGGCTGACATGTCAGGGGAAAAAGCAGTCATTGCAAATGGCCCGAAAAGCGACAACGAATACGATTTGACATATTACCAGCAAAGTTTTTTTGCCAAATCATGTGGTTTCTACGAAAACCCTTGTCGAAGAATTCTCTCACACACATAGATATAGGCACGCGAGGGCGACACCCCAAAAACTGAGGAATTCTAAAATGGCGATTGATCAAAATAAAGGCGAACTGGCCGGTATCGAATCTAATTCCAGCACTGCCTTTCACAATGAACTGCACACAGAAAGATTTGACAAAATGACTCCTGAAGCGCAGCGCTTCGCCGACATGCTCAAAGAAAATGAAATCATGGTTGAACAAATCAAAGCTCACGCTTTTGCCGTAGCCGACAATGTCTCCACCAGTCTGGACAGACTACCAGCCTCTGTACAACAAGATTTCATCGAAAAAATATCTCAGTACAACGATCCACTAGATCTGGTTTACGCTCGTGTAAGAGAGAACTACGAGAACAAAAACCTGATTTAAATACTTCCTATTCAGGCAAGTTCAGCTGTTCTAGATGATCGAGCATTTCTTTTTGACTGGTGACTTCAGTACCAGGTTTGCGCACCACAATTGATGCCGCAAGATTTCCCAGGGCCATAGCTTCAACCATTGATGCGCCGGAAGTCAGAGCCAGAGCCATAGTAGCCACAACAGTGTCGCCGGCACCGGTGACGTCGAATACTTCAGACCTGTTAAAAGTAGGCAATTCAACCATCGGTTTGCCCCGTTCAAACAAGACCATTCCGTCTCCGCCGCGAGTAACCAGCAGAGCTTTTACTCCAGATTTATTTAGTAGAATTTCGCCTAATTGGCGCAGTGACTCTTTCGAAGTAATTTTGATGCCGGATGCCGCTTCGGCATCCGGCTGATTTGGCGTCATCAGTGTGCAATTGCCGAATCTTTCAAAGCTATTTTGAGCATCGACTATAACCATAGTCTTGCGCGTTTCAGCTAATTTACGCACCGCGGCAATGACACCATCGGTGATGACACCGGCTTTGTAGTCAGAGACGATGATGGCGTGAGAAGGGCGTGTGTCGTTGGCGCCGCTAATCTTTTCGATCAGCTGACTTTCAATGGCGCTGCTTATCTTGGCGTGAGATATGCGATCGATACGCAAGAGCTGTTGCAAAAGCGAGTGTGATTTTGAAATGACGCGACTTTTGACGGTGGTAGGGCGACTGGGGTCTTCCACCAGATCGTGAGTGATGCCGTAACGGGTGAGAACCGCTGCTAATTTGGGGGCATAGTCGTCTATACCACACACGCCTATGGCGTGACAATTTCCACCAAGTGCAGTGATATTGTGAGCGGTATTGGCTGCGCCGCCGGGTATCAGTTCGGTTTCTACATGTTCTAAAACTAGTACTGGTGCTTCACGTGAAATGCGCTCAGGACGCCCTTCCACCAGTTCATCAATTAAAAGGTCGCCGACCACAATGACTTTGCCGCCGCTCAAATTGATGATGCGATTGCGCAAAGCGCTTTTGGTAAATAAGGGATCAAGAGCAATGCCCTGACTGAGGCCGAGATCTGTTGTTTGCACTCTTTCTAATTCCTTCAAAAGCTGTTTGCCTAAAAGATTGTCGGGATCAATACCAAGCGAAAATAAAGTGGCCTGTTTGGCCTCTTCAATATATCGTAAATGTTGATAGAGGCGGGCTAGATGAAGCGCATTTGAGAGAGCGTCCTGGGCATTGTCACAATTGGCCAGCCGTTCGCGCGTGTCGCTCAGGCCTTTTTCTTCCGCCCGAGAAAGCCGCGCAGCGTCAGCCTCAGTGGCTTTGCCCGTTAATTCAAGCAGTTCTGAAAGGCGCGGTTTGAACTTTTCAAAGGTTTTCTCATCGTCGGCCTGTGCCAGCTCAGACTTTAAGGGCACCAGGTTGGGTTTCAAGGCAAAGGGCGAAATAGCTTGAGCTTCGTTTTTGAGGCCAAAGTCGCGGCTCAAATAAGACCTTTTAGAACTTTCTTTAATAATGTCGGTGGCGGCCGACTGCGATTGGCCGGAAAGCCCGGCGGCAATACCCTGGCCGGCGAGCCATTCGGCTTCCGGTTTGGCCTGGGGGGAAATTTTCTTTGCCTCGGATGTAACGTCAGGTTTGACGTCATGTTTGGCTTCGAGCTTGGCTTCGGACTCAACTTCAGGTTCACTCTCCGACGGCTGAAGCCGGTCGGAGCCGCCCTCATGCCCGGACGGTCTGTCTCCGCTGCTTCCACCCGAATTGTCAGGCATATGCTTTTTACTCTTAACTGCTTAGATAAGCTGGATGTGAATGTGTTCAGAGCTTATAGTGATAAAATCGCGTCAACAACCAGACATATTACTGAGACTAGCAGATGCCTTCCCGTCAAGTACAGAACCACAAATTTTCCACGGCACTTTTAACTGGTGCGCTGCTGATTAGCGTAAGTGTGACTTCCAGCGAAGCGCAGACCACTGCACCGCAGTTAAATACAACTCAATTTAGTGCAAATCAAACAGCACCCCTGCGGCCGCCTCACGAATATCTAGTTAGTGCCAAAACTATTCGCAGCGACGTATCCACTGCGAAGAAAATGGCTAAATATGCCTGGCTGGATAAAATGGTGATGGCCGATCCTACTTTGGTAGCCGCTATTTGCAGTCACGCCGCCTCGGCACGTTTGCTGGCCGCGCATCACCACATAGACAAAATTGCAGAAGCCGATCATTACACCTGTCGTCGCATTACCAAATGGGGCTCGGCAGCGCGCATCCTGGCAAAAAATCCTAAAGCTCTCAATGTGGTCACTTTAGACCCAGAGGGCCTTTACCGCGCCATCAAGCATGATCGTTCCATTGCTAAAAAGCTAACAAAAAATCCGTACTTTGACCAGATGATTGTGGAAAATCCCGATCTGGGCAAAGTGCTTTCACAATACATGTAAGTGGATACACCTGACGTCGTTCTCACGCCCGTCGTCATTGGGGTGGCACTATTAATTGGTGTGCTGACAGGTTTGCTTTCGGGAACATTTGGAGTGGGCGGCGGCATTGTTTGCACACCGATGTTGCGCTTGTTTTTGCAATTGGATCCTCATGATGCCGTTGGTACGACTTTAGCGCTGATTGTGCCCACTTCTATGGCAGGCTCAATCAATTACGTCAAAGAGAAATTGGTCAATTTTTCTATGGTCAAAGCACTGGTCTTACCGGGCATCATCGGCGTCGTGCTTGGTGCTTATGCCACCACTTTTGTACATGGGCAAATTTTGATGATTTGTTTTTCGGCATTGATTGCACTGGCCGGTCTAGATCTGGTGAGCGGCTACACTTATAAACTCAAAACCAGTTCAGCGGCCGTGGCCGAGCAAGGACATGCTGGTATTTCATGGATGAGGATTTTCCCCATAGGACTTCTAACCGGCCTGTTGGCAGGTTTTTTTGGCGTGGGCGGCGGTTTTATTTTAATACCCATTTTGCTCAGCGCCTTCAATATGAATGTCAAATCGGCCTTTGGCACATCCCTCCTGGTAGTTGCCTGTCTATCCATTCCCGGCGCTGTTTCCCACACACTTTTAGATCATGTGCAGATTTGGCTTGTATTGATTATGGCTTGCGGTGCCGTGCCGGGATCGATGATTGGCAGTAAACTGGCTCTCAAGCTCAAAGATTCTTCTCTGCGCACTAGCTTTGGCGCCATAATGCTTTTTATGGCCGCATTCATGGCCTACAAAGAACTAAATATTTTGGTTGGCAAATAAGCAGTAAAATTGTATCAGTGCAAGTTTAATGGCGACAAAGTGACTGGATGCTCCACATACGGCTCTTAGAGCTCGAATCAGAATTAATAGCCAAAGAAGAAGCGCAGCGTGCTTCGGCGCTTGCTGAGCTGCCGCCTGAATGTCACACATTGAAAGAAGCGGTGGAGCGAGAGATTGGCTTGCAGCTTGCCGGTTTTGCCGCGTCTGACTGGCGGGGTTGGTTGACTTATCGCCGCGGTGCTTCAGAACTTGTGATCATTCGTGGGCGAACTTTTAAAGAAACCGGAATGTTCGGAAAATATCGCGCCGGCCTGGATTTTGCTGGCGGACCTGATTCTATCGCTGATTATGCACGTCATTTTGATGTCTCGGCGCCACCTGATCTAGATCACCTGATGCTGAACTTTGG
>JADYXQ010000025.1 GCA_021772135.1 Candidatus Obscuribacter sp. | reverse complement strand
GTTGCCAGAAGATTTACGCCCGGGCGTAAATCTTCTGGCAAACATACGGTCAAACGTATCTATTTTTCTACTTCAGGCGTCCCAACCATGGGCCTTGTCAAATCAATCTTGGCCGGATTTGGCTTTAACGCTTTAATTTCAGCTTCAAGGGCCGGACGTGTTTTCTCAAAGCCCGTGTAAACAATGCCGGTGACCGTGCGAATCAACTCATTGGCGCGGCGATCGTTGTGAGGCCTTTGTACTTGCATGGCCATAATCAATTTATGACCGTCAGGAGTTGTTATCACGCCGCAATCACCCACCATAGATCCGATGTCGCCGGTTTTGTGAGCCAGTTTGGCACCAGCAGGAATGCCCTGATTAATAAGGGTGCGGGTTTTAGTACGCCCCATTATGTGACGCATACGGTTGCGCCAGACGTCGCTCATCAGCTCTCCGCGCTCTACGCGAGCGAGAAGATACACCAAGTCGTAAGGGCTGGTCTTATTGGTACCGGCCAGGTCTGCCAGAGGGGCATTGATGACCGTGTTCTTAAGTCCCCATTTGACAAACTTTTTATTGACGGCTTTTTTGCCGCCGAGCAAATCAATAATCATATTGGTGGCAGTATTGTCAGAAATAATGATCATCAACTCGGCCACATCAAGCAAAGGCAATTTGGTGCCGAGAGGTCGCCACTGTAGATGTCCTGACCCTCCAGCCATATGCTCTTGCTTGATGCTCATCACGATATCAGGATCTACTTCGCCGTTGTCGATGGCATTTAGTAGCGCCACAAGTACCGGCACTTTGATCATGCTGGCGGCCGAATAAGAATTAGAACCTTGATAGTCGAGGTAGGCACCAGTGGCAGGGTCTACAGCAAAGACGCCGGGGGTGAGCTTCTTCACCTGACATACGAGGTGCACGCGTTCGCGTAAATTGCTCAGGGGAGTGCTCAGTGCAAATGGTGCGGCTAGAGGCACTTGTATGTGTGCACCGCCGGTAACACCTTCACAAGGACCGGTTAAAGGAATGGCCAGAGACTGACCAATAGTCAAAGCCATAGCTGCTGCCATGGCACGCAGCAATCTCTGCCCTGGTGGCAACTTGCGTTTTTTGCGCACCACTTTGACAGATATTGATTTGGTCGCTTTGTGCCTCAGCAGTGAAACGAAGGGCCTGAACTTAAGCAAGCTAGTCGTCTTTGCTGTGGCGATATTTTTGCTGACTCTGGTTAAACCAGGCGCGTCTTTAGTTTTCTCGGGGGCTTCTAAAGCCATTTTTACCCCTTCGCGAAAAGTGTGCATGTGATACACAAGCGGAAAATATGCGAAACATATACGAAGCATCATCTCTGGTGTGAAATGCGTGATACCAGATGAGCCACCGCTATTCTAACTTAGCGTAAGCGTAAGTCGAGTGCCTGCAAGACCCCAGCGCTAACTTTTAATGAAAGAAAAGAATCTATTCGGCGGCCTCAGCCTCAGCCTCAGCCTCAGCCTCAGCCTCAGATCCTTCTTCGCAATATTTTTCCCACAAGCGTGGATAGACGGCGCGGAAGTAGGCTTTGTCTTCCACATCGAACGGTTCACCGTCTGGTGTCACCATACTTTCTTCACGGAAACGATCATAGATGGCACCATCATTGTTGCGCTCTTCGTAGACTTCGCAAGCAAGAAAGAGGAACTCTTCGCAATCGTCGATTTCTTCGGCATAGGCCAGCGAGTCTGGCTCGGCCAGCGCTGTTTCATAGGTCTCTTTGCCCTTCATAATTAAACCGGCGCGGAAATATTCAAAACCATCGTCCGCCAGTCCGCCGTTCATCACATGAGCCGCACCCCACAGCTCCCACCGATAAGCTCTATCCATCATATGATCCACCATCTCCTGAAAGGCGATGATGTCTTCGTCAGGAGAGTTGTGCAGCAACTCCTTGAGCTTGGCAAGTTGCACTTCACGGTCGCCATCAGCTTCTTCGATGGATGTTGAAATGATGTACCAGAAGCCTTGCTCGTCCATTGAATACCTTCTACTTATTGATCTGGGTTCGTTTGACTACGGGGATAAAACAAATAAAGCATTAGCAAAATTGCCGTAGCCAGACTGACAATATATTTTACCTGGGCGCTGATGTCGGTGCGAGGGGATATAAATCCTTCGATCGAGCCTGCCACCAGCAGTAGGCCAATACAGCCGGCAAAGAGCTGCATTGCCGGTCTGGCCATGAGGCGCAGCGAATCAGCTCTACTGTTTTGCCCGGGAAAGAGCAGCGATTTAGCCAGCAAGAGGCCGGCGCCTCCACTGATAAATATGGCTGACAATTCTAGAACACCATGGCCGGCAATAAATGCCAACAGCTTATCAGCCATTCCATAATATTGGCATACACCAAATACGGTGCCTATGTGCATACCGTTAGTGACTAAGACAAAGACGGTGCCCAGGCCAAATGTAATGCCGAGGGCAAAAGCGGCAATGGCAACGCGAATGTTATTGGTGGCGATCAGACTGGCAATGGCAGGGCTATTGTCTTGCACAGAATCAGTCCACATACGCTTATGCTCGATCATGTGCCAGAGCTCGTCGGGCACCAGAGCCTGCCCCTTTGCCATTTCCATCTGGCCAAAATGTACATCGCGCCGCGCTTCTACATAGCAGCCGACACCAGGGACGACACAAAGAAGAAAAGCTATGAGCACATAGACAATATATTGCTGCACCAGAACCGGAAAGCCTCGATAAACAAATCGCCACAAGCCCGCTAATCGGTCATCGTGAGTTTGGTAGACTTGGTTGTGCGCTTTCACCACGAGGTTATTTAGATAAATCTGCACTTCAGAGTTCAATTTGAGAGCCCGCGCTCTTGATAAATCTGCTGAAGTGGCCCGGTATAAACGCCCCAGCTCTCGCAGCTGCTGTCTATCCAAGCTTTTCAAACCACGATTATCGACGCGTTTGAGCAAATCCTCAAGCTGTTGCCATGCCAACCTTTTAGTTTTGAGCCAGCGCTCCACATTCATCCGATTACGTAAAACCTCAGGTATGCCGCCGACTATGCAACAGCCAGACTACTCTATCTCTACCCCTGAAAATGTGGACTTACACCTGGAAATAGCCGGCCTCGGCAACAGACTGTTGGCGCAACTGGTGGACGGGCTCATCAGCCTCGGCATGGCGCTTCTCATCGTAATCGTGGCCCTGGCCCTCGCCCTGTTAATTAACGCTCTGCCCATGGCCAGCCAGGCCCAGAGTATCTGGTATGCCATTTTAGGCATGTTCTCCGTATTTGTGATCTTCATTTTGATCAATTGCTACTTCATTTTCTTTGAAGGCATCTGGCAGGGTCAGACTCCCGGCAAAAGAGTGGCGGAAATAAGAGTGATTGAAGCCAACGGCCAGCCCATCGGTTGGGGCGGCGCTTTGATTCGCAATCTGCTGCGCATGGTCGATAACCTCATGCTTATTGGCCTGGTAATAATGCTTTTCGATAAAAATGAACGACGCCTGGGCGACATGGCCGCCGGCACCATTGTCATACGCGAGCGTAAAACCGACATTTCCACCACAGAGCTGGCTTTGAGCGGCGGGCCGGGCAATAATTTGCTTGATATCGGTCGCATCACCCCTGCTGAATACGACCTGGTTGTCGATTTCCTCAAGCGCCGCAATTCGCTGGCCAAGTCGCATCGCCCGCTAGTGGCGCAGAAACTGGCTAAATATTTCCAAGAAAAACTGTCGGCTCCAGCTGATGCAAGCGTGGCACCAGAGGCCTACATGGAACAGATTTATCATTCTTATCAAGCGCGAGCCAACGATTAGATAACCGAGTTAGCTAATTGCTATCAGGTCGCGCTGTGGCTAAAAGAACGTTTGTCAATGTCCACATACTTGAGGTCCATCTCGCCGATGTACTCAGCGCGCGGACGAATCAAGCGGTTGTTGGCGTATTGCTCGAGCACGTGAGCGGCCCAACCAGACATGCGGCTGACTGCAAAAATCGGCGTATACAGGTCATTTGGAATACCAAGCATGTAATAAACCGATGCTGAGTAGAAGTCGACGTTTGGATTAAGCCCTTTGTCAGCCTTGACAATCTGCTCAATTTTGTAAGACATGTCGAACCATTTGGTATCACCGGCGCGCTTACCAAGTTCTTCAGACATCTTGCGCAAGTGCGAAGCGCGTGGATCTTCAGTTTTATAAACGCGGTGACCGAAGCCCATCACTTTCTCGTGTTTTTCGAACATTTTGTCGAGATGCGATTCAACATTAGCCAGAGAGCCCATGGCAATCAGCATCTTAATCACTTCTTGATTGGCGCCGCCGTGCAATGGCCCTTTGAGAGCGCAAATACCGGCAGTAATGGCAGAGTGCATGTCGGTCAGAGTTGCCGCAGCAACCCTAGCAGCAAAGGTGGAAGCATTGAGTTCATGGTCGGCATGCAATATAAGAGCGATATCCAGCGATTTGACGCTGACTTCGTCAGGCTCTTTTCCGCCGCTGAGCATGTACAAGAAATTGGCGGCCAGTGAACCGTCTTCTCTTGGAATGACTATTTCTTTGCCGTTTCTTACCAGGTCCCAGTAAGCTACCAGAGTAGGCAACTGAGCTGTCAGGCGAATAGCCTTGCGAATGTTGGCTTCGCGATTATTGTCTTCAGCATCGGCGTCATACATTGAAAGCATCGAAACCGTTGTTCTCAACACTTCCATCGGCAGAGCGTCTTTGGGAAACTGCTTCATGGCTTTGATCACGTCGTCAGGAACGCGACGGTTGGTTTTCAAAGCCTTGGTCAGGGTATTCAGCTCTTCTTTGCTCGGAAGATGACCGTACCAGAGCAAATGGATAACTTCTTCAAAAGTTGAATGCTCCGCCAGATCGTGAATATCGTAACCATGGTAAATAAGTCTACCTTCCGTGCCATCGACAGCACAAATGGCTGACTCGGCTGCTACTACGTCTTCCAGACCGCCTTTGCCCATGACCAGATCCCCAAAATAAGTACGAACTGAGCATTTTTATACACCAAATGACATCAATCCTCAGGCAAACCATAGCCTTATCTTCATGTCTAAGACCCAGCAAGGAAACCAGCACTTGTCAAAGGCAAAATTAAGCGCTACGGCAAAACTCTACGGCCGGGCGCAGAAAAGTCACTCAGAACAGCAGCTAGCCTACCTGCGCAAGGTGGTAAGGCGTCTGAGAATTGCTTTGCCGCAAGCTAGTCAAGCGCCATCTGCAAGCTTGAGCACAGGTTTAAATCAAAACGATGTCCATGGGCAAATCAGATTGCCGGTCAAAATCCTCGCCCACCTTAATCTGGCTATAAGGGGAATAGTGCCGAGCGATTTGGCAGATTCAGAGCTAAGCAAGGGCCTGCTGAGCCATTTAAATACGCGATATTTTGATGCAAAAGGCCACGTCAGGCTCATTGGCGGCGCATTTTCCACAACCTTTACGCGTCCTTTGACGATCACTAAAGCCGACTGGCCGGGTTCATTGGGCGATCTGCTCAAGCATGTGGATAGTTGTTTAAGAGATCGGGGAGCAGCAAAAAAGTCGCGCCCTAGCGAACGCTTTAAAGAATTGGCCGGCAATCGCCTGGCAGTCGGATGGGCGCAAGAAGCGTTAGCTGGTGAACTGACGCAAGTTTTTACCCCTGAGGCCATCGGTCAATTTCTCGCTGGCGAAGTGCTTCCCGAAGGCACAGACTGCCCCAGCGCACAGATTCTCGACCCGGCCTGCGGAGCCGGGCACCTTGTTATTCCTGCAGCAGAACGCTGGCTGGCCCTGCAAGAATTAGATAGAGAAACTGTCGTCGCTGCTCTCAATAGCCTCTTAGCCGAAAAAGTTATTGGCTTAGATATAGAGCAAAATCTGCTACAGCTTTGCGGATTTTCACTTTATCTCCTGGCCCACGACACTCTGGCACAATTTTTCAGCTCGGCCGATGCAGCAGCCGAGAGCGAAATTGGAAGCAAAATTGAAGTTGATTTATCAATGCCACAACTTTTTTTGATAGAAGGAACCGGCGGCAGCTTGCAATTGGGCGCAGGTAGTGAAGTTGGGTCAATGGTTGATTTAACGGGAGTCAGGCGCGCAACCTCAGAGCTTCCGGCAAAGTATGCTCAAATCATTATGAACCCACCGTACCTCAGTACGCGCACTATGGACAGTGCCACTGCTTTATTTTTGAAGAAACATTTTGCTGACTGCGCCGGTGATCTCTATACGGCATTTATAGAACTGGCAATCCGACTGTTGGCACCAGGTGGACGACTGGCAACTATTGTGCAGCAAAGTTTTTTATCAATCCAACGCTACCTTAATTTTCGCTTGCGCTTGATTGAGCACTGCCACATCGCCTCTTGTTTGACCCTTGGGCATGGCAGCTTCAGCTCGCGCCCGGGCGAAAAAGTGAACAGCTCCCTACTAACACTTGAGCGCAAAGAAAATTTGGCAGAGAGAGAAACAAGAACACTAATTTACGGGCAAATAGATATGAAATTTTTGCCCCGCCGACAAAATTTGAACAGCGTCGACGAGACCGAGGCACTAAATATAGTGCGACTGATTAGCGGAAATCCGTTTGCATTCGATTGCCCCAAACAACTAGCGGCACTTTTCGCAGAACATTTGCCGCTGAACCAATCCGAAGGAATTACTATCACCAACGGGCTTTTCACCTGCAACAATAAGCATTTCGTTCGCCTTGAAGAAGATATTGCCCCAGAAGACAAAGCAAAATATGTCGTTTATGATAAAGGCGGTGGCCAGAAGTGGTATCACAAAACCAATCATCGCTTGCGCTGGCAAAACGACGGCGTCGAAATTCGAGAATACCGCAAAGCCCGCGGACAATCGTATATGTTGCCCGGTGAAGAATTTTATTTCAAAGCAGGAGTGACCTATTCTTATATCGGCACTACCGGCTTCAAAGCCCGCTTGTTGAGCGAAAATGCTGTATTTGATATCGCCAGCTCAGCACTGTTTTCGCAAAAAACTGACCTGATGTATTTGCTCGGTTTTCTCAATTCTTCACTGGTGATTTATTTGCTGGGAGTGCTAAACCCAACAGTGAATTTTCAGGTCGGCGATCTCAGACGTCTACCATTTAAGCTGCCTTCGCCAGAACTGGAAAGCAATGTAGCAGCGCTAGTGGCTCAAGCCGTGGCCTTAAGCCGTTATCTGGAAGAGAGTGGGCTGCTTGAAAGTAACTCCGAGTTCGGCTTAATAGCAGAACAGGAAGCGGCTATTCAAAACAAAATTGACAATTGCATCAGCGATCACTATGCAATCTCTGAAAACAATCGCGCGCTCATTGAAGCAAATAATTGGGTGACGAACAGTCGCTATTCTTTGCTTTGAGTTTCGCAAGGAGTCGAAGGCGAACAATCACATTTTTTGCCTTCTTCGTAATTTGTGCAGCAACAGCAGCAGCAATCGCATCCCTTGCAAGGCGTACAGTCTTTCCCGTCGCAGCAGCTTGCGGGGCAGCACTCTTTAGCCATTTCTTCTACTCCTTCTCACCGACTCTCTAATAAATCATCTTAACAGCTCAATGGTGTTATGGCTTCTTCTCGGCCAGGCGACGCAGCCACCAGCGGCGCAAAGCCACAATCGACCAGACGGCTTCTACCATGCCAAAAGGCCAGGCACCCTGCAAAAAGCCGTAGATTGACGCTAATACGCACGATATGGCGAACAGCAGAACAAAAATTGTGGCCCGCTCTTCCAGGGCGTAAAACAAAAGCATCAAAACTACGGCAACCAGTCCATACAGTGTTAATCCATCGAGATGCATGGCGCCTGAACTCCTAAATGCGATTATCTTATATTCTGCCCGCGTGCGCAGCAGAAAGCAACCGCTCAATAAAGCGCTCACCGAACCGCTCAAAGAGCTCTCAAAAGCAAGCTTGTCAACCAGGCAAAATGGCTGCTAAGATGATCTCATGCGTGAAAAGGCAAACCTAAATAAACCGCTCAAGCAACCGCTCAAAACGTCGCTCACCGATGGGGGTGAGGCCTTGAGCTCAATGGAACCACTTTTGCTTTCAACAGGCAGAGATACTGACGATTTAGCAGATCTGGTGCTGGAGCTTGCAACCGAATCGGTCTCATTTCACAAAAGCATGCCACCGGCATTCGTTGAAGCGCTATCAATTTTGATTCGCTCGATGAATTGCTATTACAGCAACTTAATTGAAGGCCACTACACCCATCCGGTTGATATCGAACGGGCGCAAAAAAAAGACTATAGCGCTGACCTGCAGAAACGCAATTTACAGCTGGAAGCAGAAGCGCACGTGGCAGTCCAGACGTGGATTGATGAAGGCGGTATTGCTGGACAAGTAACAAGTTTAGAAAACCTGCAATTGATTCACCGAAAGTTTCACGATCTCCTTCCAAAAGAATTATTGTGGGCCAAAGATCCGCTCACAGAAAAAAAGACAGAAGTTATTCCCGGCGAACTGCGGCGTCACGACGTCAAAGTGGGCAACCATCTAGCAATAAGCCCCGGTGACGTGCCAAGGTTTATGCAAAAATTCGATGAAGTATATGGAAACTTAAATAAGTCTTCTGGAATTCTCGCTGCGGCAGCGGCGCACCACAGGCTGCTCTGGATTCACCCTTTTCTTGACGGCAATGGTCATGTTGCACGGCTTATGTCACACGCATTTCTACTCAATGCTGTTGACTCTGGCGGCCTCTGGTCAATAGCTAGAGGCCTGGCCAGGCAAGAAAAACAGTATAAAATTCACCTTGCTCAATGCGATCAGCCTCGTCGGGGAGATCTTGACGGCCGAGTGGCTCTGAGCGAAGAAGCGCTGCAATCATTCACAAGATTTTTTCTGCAAACGTGCATCGATCAAGTCAAATTCATGAGGTCTTTAGTTCGGCCCGATCAGCTGCGAATGAGAGTTCTCGCGTGGGCAAATGAAAAAATTTCCCAACAGACTTTGCCCCCAAGATCTACAGCGGTTTTAGAGCCGCTGCTGATTCGCGGTCAGCTGCCACGGGGAGACATTCACACTATGCTTGACGTAAGCCCGGCAACGGCTCGCCGAATTATCTCGGCGCTCACCGCACACGGCGTCCTCGTTTCAGAAAGCACGCGCGCACCTGTTCAACTGGCATTCCCGGCAAAGCTTGCCTCAAGTTGGCTACCTGGTTTGTTTCCAGATTTGGATGCAAGCTAAATAACCATTTCAAATGTTTCGCGCAAAATGCAACCAGGCGCCGATTTTTGGTGGCTCATCAGTTATCCCGCCAATGTTTGGCCCTAACCTCGCGGGCAAAGCGAAATGTCGAAATCAACCTCCCCTTGGGTATATGCATTATGAATTGCGGATTTATTGCAAATGCCCAAAGGGAATGGCGACCTCTCGATAAAAACTAATGCCGGCGCAGCCTTAAAGACTGAACTGGCCGACGTCTCACGTGCAGAAGCGGAACGCAGTCTGCTGAGAATCGCCGTCGATGCCGTCACCGAACCTTACCACCATCAGGCGGCCGCTAAGAAAAATCTCGAAACCGCTGCTGCCCAGCTGACTGCCAATCCCGCGCAGTCGCCGCAAAATATTGAACTCGCTAGAAAAGCTATTATTCAAATTGAAGCGGCCAGGCAAAATGAGCTGGACGCCTATAAAATTACGTCCGGTGCAGCCAAGACCCTCGGCAGTTTTTCCCGGGGCAAGTTTGGCCTGCTCGTAGCGGGTAGCATTTACGCCCTTGACCAGGCCAAGCCTGACTCTCACATGCTTACTGATGCGGCCTGGGGCTTTGCCAAAGGTGCCGCCATGCGTGAAACGGTATCGAAAATCGCCACTGGCGGAAGCGGACCGGCAATGATGTCGCTCAAACTGGGAGTTGCCAGCCGCATTGTCGACACGTCACTGACAAGAACCACCTATCTGGATGGAAAAGGTGAATTGACCGGAGGCTCATTCGGCTCTGGTCTGCTCAAATCTGCTGAAGGCGCAGTTGATCCAATTGCCTTAGGAAGTGATGTGGCCACGGCTGGATTTGCCCACGGCATGTTCAAGCTGGCCCCTCAGCAACTGACCGGCAATACTTTTAGGGCCATGACTACAATGAGTTTCACCAGGGGTTTTGCAGGGGGGCTGACCGACGAGGGCCAGAGCCAATATCTCAACGGAAAACTTGACCTTGAACGACTGGCGCTGTACCCGCTCGCCTCTGCACTCTCCACATCGCTTGCAGCGGCACCCGGCAACCAGAGACTTTACGCACGCAATTATTCTCTAGAAAAAGCGGCCACAATTCGAGACCGTGAATATAAATTAGTTGCCCTGGCACCGGCAGATGTAAAAGCGATTGCCCGAGGCGGCAACAAAGTAATTGAGACCACCGTCAAGCCAGTGGGCGAAGCAATGGCGAAAGGCGAGCCGGAAAAACTTTCCATCAGCCGAGCGAATGTCCCTGTAGATTGGATTTCTGCTGCGGCCAACGCTTTTAAACGCAGCGGCAAAAGCTCGAGCGATGAAATTAGATTTGTCAGTCGCCCAGGCGGTGACGCTAATGCACCATGGCAGCTCACCATCGACAAAAGCGCCAGCACAATTTCTCAAATTATTGCTCGCAATTCCAATTACTATCAGGGCAAAGATGTGGCCCCTCACTTGAAAGACTTTAAAGAACCAGTCAGAGGATTTCTCGGCAGCGGCTCAGAGAGCGGCGCATTCAAGCTGTCCAATGGCGCCGTGTTAAAACTGGCAAGCTCGTTTGGTTCAGAAAAGCTCAGCGACTGGGGCAAATTGCCTCATGATGCCCGAGTGATGTACGGACCGACAGTGATGAATAATCTGACTCCTGGATCTTTCCGCCACGTCACTGCACACTCACTGCTATTGCAAGAGCCGCTAAAGACACCAGTCAAGGAAGTTCAAGCCGAGGCACTGCGCACACAAATGGGAAAAGATGGAGTTAGTTTCCACGACTATAACTTCCGCATCATGGGTGATCAAGTGAGCTGGGCGGTTGATCAAGTCGGCATCAATGCTCATGGTAAAACTGTAATGCTCGACTATGGTGCCAGAAGGCAATTTAATAAGTGAACTTGGCGGCAAGACTAGCTATTGTGGTTGATAACACCAGGCGCTTTTGAGTCGATGGAGTTCTTACCGGTTAACATCAAGATGGGCGATGTGCCACCATTTTTGCGGTAGCATATCGACAGTAAAATTCTCATGAGCGAGCCAGTCTCGAACCAGACTGCAAAGCTTTTTATCATCGTCCGCTAGAAGCATTCGTGCCATAACGAATAAAGATATCAGCTAAGCGCAGTCGGTACAACAGTGGTCAAGCTATTACAATAGCAAGCGCAAACACACGCGCCGCCTGGAGAGAATTATGGGAGCTGAAACAGCTGCAGCAGAAGCGATCAAAAAACAGGCCAAAGAGGTCTCAAGAGTCGCCAAAAAATTCAATTTTCAAGAACTGTCACCAAAAGTAGCCAAATTGAAAGCAATGATTGAAAAAGCCAACAAATTACCCGGCGCCAATCCAGATATAGATCCCGAAGAATTCGAATATCCTTTTGAAAAGCAAAGTGCTTACCTGCGCGGAGACAAAGGGGCTGAAGTAATCGCGAAGATCGAAGCAGAAGCGCCGGCACATAAGTGTGCTTGCGAACCAAGTAAATGCCAGTGTTCTTCTTCTGACGAAACCATCGCGTCAGCTGACGGCCTGCGCTGCAACTTTTGCAATGATGCAATTGCCATGGGAGGCGTGCTGCATACAAGTGAAGCCACCGGTGTAAAAATGTGCGCCGTTTGTGCCCGCATTCTCTGGGAAAAAGTGCGCTTAAAGGAAAGCGTTGGTTACGCTGTTATCAATCTAATCGAAGATGCCAGCTCCGAAGCTGATCCTCCTTATTTTCAGTTCAAGCAGTCTCTTAAACATGTAGAAGAAGCCGAGCAGAGAATGGCAGCTTTTCGTAGCGTGCAGCGAGCAAAATCAGGCCGCGAATAACTTTGCTAGAGCGATTCAACTAATTAAGTTCGATTGGCACCACACCGCCAACTGTTAAGTGCAAGTCGAAGTTGAGGCCGGCGGCAATCTTCTCAGCATCAAAGTCGACATGGTCAAATTGCAAGGCTCGTGCCATCACTTTGACACCACAACGTTCAGCCGCTCTTAATGCCTGGCCATACAGCGGGTCGATGGCATCCGCAGGGCGAAAACACTTGGCGTCGCTGCGACCAATTAAATAAAACTGCGCCGCACCGTAACCACCGGCAATGGCACTGCTCAAAGTGGATAAATGTTTGCGGCCGCGCTCTGTGCGCGAATCAGGAAAGAGTGCAAGCCCTTCCTGCCAGAGCGTTGTCGACTTGACCTCAACATAACAGTGAGCGCTATCAGCGGCCTCATTGCTCAAGCGAAAATCAAAGCGGCTGTCGCCGAAAACCTGTTCACTTTCAATTTGAGTAAAGGTGCTGAACTCAGTCAGGGTACCAAGAGAAAAAGCCTCTTTAAAAAGACGATTGGCCAACATGGTATCAATTACCACTAGAGAAGTTGCGGTCTTAACCAGCTTCAGGCTCCAGGCTAATTTGCGCGACGGATGCGGACAGTGGTTGAGGTATACGGTCATGCCGGGGTCGCTCAGCCCGGTCATTGCGCCCGGGTTGGCACAGTGCGCAGTAACAACCGTGCCATCTTTTAACCGCACGTCAGCCAGAAAACGCTTGTAGCGTTTCTCCAGTTTTGCTTGCACCAATTCTGTGAGAATCATTGCTGTCGACTACAAACTAATCGGCGACGCTGGTGAATAAAAATGCCGACGAGCTATTAGACGGACCCTGGTGGTGCGCCGCAGCGATAGGTATGCCACTGAGCACTGAGACAGTCGCTGCTTCCTCTGCGTGCTTGCCTTTCATCCAGGCAATAAGAGCGGCGAAACCGGTTTTCTGCTTTTTAGCTTTAATACGTGTCTTAAGCCGTTCCAGAAGATCTTTATTGTCTACCGATAAGCTGACAATTTTAAAAGCACCGCTTTGATCAGCTACTCGCCAGGAAAGCATTTCTTCTTTTTTACCGAGCAACAATTTGGTGCTAACTAAAATGTCGCCGCCATGAGTGTTCTCGCCCTGAAAAATTACTTTACCTTTACCGAAAATTTTACGCCAGCGCGGATAGTATCGTTTTTCCACCAGGCCTTTGAGCGTGCCGACAAATTCTTTGCGTTGCGACGCGGTAAGGGTGCTCCAGTCTTTGCCCAGACAGCGAGAAGACATTTCTTGATAGTCAATAAAGCTGGAAGGAGTGGTGGCGACAGCCGACTCAAAAGACTGCAACAAGTGCTCTACGGCCAATCGGGCTGAAGGGCTGGCCGCTTGTGCCGGCAGGCAAGAAAATAAGGCTATGCCCGTCATGATTGCGCAGGTGATGCGCGCGGGCATAGTTCTTGTCAAGTGCGCCTCCGGTAAGTGCTATGCAATGCGCTAGATTGAGGCCTTGCTGCGGATTAGTAAGAATCGAGCCAGCATTAGTGCCGCTAGAGCCCAACCCGCCAGATAGAGGATATCACGAGTGTAGTCAGCAGGAATACCCAGCATCACCCCTTTAGTGAGGTCGGCGGCGTAGTACATAGGCAATGAGGTGGCTAGCTGTTGTTCCCAGCCTGGCATAGCTTTCACAGGTGTGATAATGCCCGAAACGAACATCAAAGCTACCCCTAAAATCGAAACTGTCATTGTATAAATTCTAATGGTTTTAAGCACACAAGCGAAACATAAGCCCAGGCAGGCGAAAGTAAAGACAGACAGAAGCGTGGCGCCAAGCAGGCCAAAGAAGCTGCCCCCCAGAGTGAACCCCACTATAGGGGCTGTTATGGCCAGTGAGAGCCAGAGCACCAGAGCCGCTTCCAAAGTAACAGTGGTTGTTTTGGCGATGATAGCGGCGTCCAGGCCACCGGGAGCGTACACAATCTGCCGATAAGTGCGTTCCATCCATTCGTAAATCCAGCTAAACCCGACATTCATCGAAGCCAGAACATAGCAAAGATAAGCGGTGAGGCCTGAGGTGATGTAGTCGCGCAGACCAAAATTGACTTGAAAAAGGGCGGCTGAGTGCAGAGGAATATTGAGTTCCTCGGCACGCTGGGTCAGCACGGCAAGCAGTCCCATGGCAATTTGATCGTCGATCAAAGGGTTATTGCCAGAAGATAGAATCTGTACTGAATCTTCTAATGGATCTTGCGAAACATTAGCCAGAGCGACAATTTTCTCGTGAGCAAGATCGCCTTTTGCTTCTTCCAGATCGTCGTACACTTTCACCCGGAAGCGCCTGGTATCGGTCAGGTGCTTCGAAAGTTCGCTAATGCCGGCCGGGTCATATAAACCAAAAGGCATATCGTTAGCACCAGATATGGTATTGCCAACGCAAACTAAAATTAAAATGGCGAGCAATACGCTGGCAACAAAATAGAGTGGCCGCCTGGTCCACTGCAAAATGTCTTTATACATGATGGCAAATATAGAGGCGATCATACGGGTTGCTCGCTTTTCAAATCTTTTGAGACTGCCAGAAAAACTTCTTCCAAATTAGGTTCACCGGTGGCAAATTTGACGAATGGAATTTTCTCGCTCTGCAACCAATCAAAAATTTCTCGATGATAATGTTCGCTGTCGCCTTCCGGTTGGCTCAAATAAATAGTGTTGCGCAATTCATCCAGCCTTATCTCTACGTCAAACTTTTCCTTGACAAAAGCCAGCGAGGTCGCTAATTGCGCCGAATCAACAGCAAAATCTTGAGCCAATTTTATGGAGATGCCGCGCATGCCCTTAATGCGTCTGGCCAGTTCAGAAACTGTGCCCTCTGCGGTCAACTTGCCATCGCGGATAATACCAATGCGATCGGCTAACAGTTCGGCCTCTTCTAAGTAGTGAGTAGTAAGTAAAATCGTCACACCGGCGGACTTCAGCTCTTTTAGCGTGGCCCAGATGAGCCTGCGCGAAGCCGGATCAAGGCCGACTGTGGGCTCATCCATGAACAGCACTTTCGGCTCGTTAATCATGGCGCAGGCAATGGCCAGACGTCGCAGCATGCCACCAGAAAGACTGTGAGTGCGGTCATTAAGTCGGTCAATTAAACCGGCCCGACCTAAGAGTTTTTCAATGCGCGCCTCGCCTTCGGCTTTGGCCAGACCATACAGGTTGGCAAGAAACTTGAGATTCTCATAGGGAGTAAGTTCCTGGTAGAGAGCAAGGTCTTGCGATACGGCACCAAAGCATCCCTTTATATTCTCCGGCTGTTTCAAGCCACTAAAACCACAAATGAAGAACTCACCTGATGTAGGTGCAAGCAGCGTAGTAAGCATGCTGATAGTTGTGGTTTTACCAGCGCCGTTGTCTCCCAGCAAAGCGTAAAGCTCACCGGGATAAATGCTCAAGTTGAGCTGATCTACTGATGTTCGCGCGCCAAAGCGCTTGGTCAAATTTAGAGCACGTACAGATGGCTCAGGAGCACTCTGTGACGGAGCGGAACTTAGCAACTTAGGCCTTGTGATTCCTGATTTGGCGAGCCGCAAGCTTTCATCAAACTATCGATGTGCGCTACTTTGAAAACTTTATAAACCGGATTTTGTACGTTGACAAATGTCACCGTCGATTTAAGCGAGTCGGCTCGCAAAAGAAATTCTTCCAGCCATTCAAGGCCATCAACACTGATAAAGGGGCAACCGGAAAAATCAAATTCAATATCGGTATTGCCGCGGGCCAGCTTCTTATCGACTTCATCCATGCCGCGTTCGAGATCACCTAAAATGCGAATCTTTTCTAGTTTTCTTTCTTTCAAGGGCTCGGCCATGATTTCCTCAGCGTCTTAGAGTCAGGTGCAGTTACAAGCTTGGTCTTTCTATGGGCGCATAGGCAGTTATAAATAGCTGTGCCACTTCAGGGGCCAAAGTATAACGAGGGTTAGTGCGAATACTCATATCGCCGCAAGCAATCTCAGTCAAATCTGGAATGGCTGCCATATAAGCATCCATCGGGATGCCCAGCTCTGCCACAGAAAGGGCCTGATTAGCCAGTTTAGCCAGATCATAAATAGCCTGGCGTAATTTTTGCACCAGACGGCGACGACCAATTTCTTCATCTTCACCAGGCTGCAAATCGTCTTTCAAGCCAATGAACTGAGCCGCTCTGGCATATTTACGATCGGCAATCCAGAGTGGATAGCAAGGCACAGAAACAAATTTGGAAGGAATCTGAGCGTTGTATTCAATGGTGGAGAGCAAGAATGCCGCGTTGGCTCTGCCGTGTGGAATCTCGAAACGAGCACCTAAAGCGTGAGCCAGTGCGTGGTTGACCCCTACGGAGGCGTTGGCGATGGCCATTCCAGCTAAAGTGGCGGCATTGTGCAACTTGTGACGATGCACAATACTGTTGGGATTTTTCAAAGTCTCAGGCAATGATTCGAATATCAAGCGCAGCGCTTCAAGGGCCAGCCCATCGGTATAGTCTGAAGAGAATGTAGAAACAAGCGCCTCAAGAGCGTGAGTGAGCGCATCAAATGCGGTATCACCGGTTATATCGGCAGGTAAACTGCGAGTCAGGTTTGCGTCGATAATGGCGATATCAGGCAACATACATTCGTCTATCAGTGAAATCTTGCGATGGCCGTCTTTCAGTACGGCAAAAGGCGTCACTTCAGAACCGGTGCCAGACGTGGTCGGAATAGCCACCAGTTGAGTTTTCATATCTTTGGGAAACTCAATCATGCGATGGTGGAAATCAAGGAAATTGACTGCCACTTCAGAAATTTTCAGTTCAGGATAATCGTAGAAAAGTCGGATGATCTTGGCTGCATCCAGCACCGATCCACCACCGAGGGCGATAACCGTATCTGGCTTGCTGCGCCTCATTGACTCCACCACTCTTTGCAAAGTAGCAAAATCTGGCTCTGGCCCCATGTCTGCAAATACATCAACGTGACAGTCTTGCGGCAAGCGTTCGGTCACCATAGCCAGGTGGCCGCGGCGCGAGGCGCTGCGCGAAGTAATGATAAAAGCGCTCTGGCACTTGAGATTGCGCAAGTGATCGATAGAACCGGGGTTGATATAGATATTTTTTGTGGTCTGGAAACTTATGACGTAATTACGTCTTCGAGGCACGCGCTTGAAGTTGATCAGATTTTTGATGCCAACGTTATCAGTGGTGATATTGCCGCCGCCAGTACCGCAACCAAAGCTCAAGGTTGTATTGAGGTGATTGTAGACGCCGCCCAGTCCACCGATAGAAGCTGGAGAGTTGACGATAATGCGTCCGGCATTGATTGCTTCAGAATAACGCTCGATGACATCGTCGTCTTCGCAGAAAATTCCCGCAGTGTGTCCGGTGCCGCCGGCGTAGTTGATGTCGAGAGCCTTGTTAATGCCCTCGTTTACAGAATCAACAACTACATAGCCGAGCACAGGCATCAATTTTTCGATAGCCAGTGGGTGGTGTCGCAATTCGCCCAGCAAGGGGCAAAGCAACATTTTAATTGGAGTAGTGATATTGAGCCCGGCCTGATCAGCAATCAAATTAGCTGGTTGACCGACCAATTTATAGTTGATGCCACCATTGCGCGGATCAACAATCAAATTGCTGACTTTCTCTACTTCATCTTGGGAGCAAACATGGCAGCCCAGGCGCTTAAATTCGGCAATAATTTCGTCACTGATTTCTCTATCAATGACAAGAGTTTGTTCAGACGGGCACTCAGTGCCATTGTCGAAAGTCTTAGAAATGATAATGTCCATTGCAGCCGAAGCTACATTGGCACTCTTGTGTACATAAACCGGCGTATTGCCTGGTCCTACACCTAGAGCCGGTTTTCCCGAGCTGTAAGCGGCTTTAACCATCGCCTGACCGCCGGTAGCAAAAATCAAATCTACTTCAGGGTGGTGCATGAGCAGTTCGCTGGTGCGCCTCAAGCGTGACGATTTGTCTACCCAGGTAATAAATCCCTTGGGCGCACCGGCCTCCAGTGCCGCTTCATACATAATTTTGGCGGCGAAATTAGACGATTCGGCCGCCATTAGGTGAGCGCTAAAAATAACAGTGTTGCGTGTTTTGGCACAGCAAATGCTTTTGAAAATAACCGTTGAAGTTGGGTTAGTCACCGGTGCCAGGGCAAAGATAACGCCCATGGGCTCAGCCACTTCCACCATATTGAGGTCTGGAAATTCGCGAGTAATACCGACGGTGCGTTTGTCTTTAATCTGGTGATAGAGAAATTCAGACGCTACCAGATTTTTTAAAATCTTATCTTCAGTCACACCCATGCGTGTTTCATTATGGGCCAGTAGAGCCATTTTGCCGGCATTCTCGATGGCTGCGGCAGTCATCGCCCTGACTATTTTATCGACTTTTTCTTGCGAATATTGAGTGAAAACCGCTGCCGCAAGACGCGCCTGGCGCACTAAATGATTGGCGCGTTCAGTGAGCATGAGCTCTTGATCTGAGGATACTGTCATTTTATTTCTCTGAAAATTGTTTCGCCGTCAGAACAGATTATGATGGCATAGCCGCATGCAGACCAAATCTGACAGGCAGAGATTATCAAGTGTATGATAAAAACCGCATCTATAAGATAGAAGGTTAAGAAGCCTAATTAAAACTTATCCAACCTGCGGGTTATGGCCGTACCAGGCGGGGTGGGGCAATTACGCAGAAGGGTATGCTTTTTATGGTATAAACACCTTTGCATGTCAAGCGGAAAGGCATACAATTGCCGTGGCGTTGGACAAATAGAAAACTGGCAAAGAATTTGAAAGAAAAACTGACAATCAAAAATGTGGTCGCGCCCGGTGTCAAAACGTTTAGAGCGCTAATGACCCTCACTCTGCTCATTTCAGCTCAATCGGGCAATGCTTTACCGGCCTCTGCGCAAGACTCGTACGGACGTCCCAGCAAAGATTTCACTCACCGTAAACGGGTGATAGCCCCGAGTTCTGAAAACAACCGGCGTATAGACTATCAGGCCCTGCCAGGCCGCGATTCGCTAATGCTGCCCAATTACGCACCTAAATTTCCACCACTGGGAGCCGCTCAAAGTGATTATTCTGGCCAATCAAGCTCGCAAAATAGTTATGCCAGCGCCCTTCCTGCCAGCGAACCCGAAGCCCTGAACGCACATGCACAATCTCTCAGTACCGTAAGGACAGCGAGAAAGCCCTTCACCAAAACCAGTCGGGTTGGAATAGTGCCGCCGGCACCACCAATTAAATCGTCGCTACTGCCATCGAGCCTCACTCATGATTTAGACAAACCAACAGCCGGCGCCAAAAGCAGCGGCACATCTACAACTGCATTAAGTTCGCAAAAAGTTATTCAAATCAAAGCAGAAGCGCAGGCCTTAGTTAAAAAAAGCAAGGCGGGCGAGGCCCAGACTTTGCTTTCAGGATACGTGAAACATCATCCTGAAGAAAAAACACTAGCTGCCGAACTCAGTCGCATCTCTCTTAGTCGCGCCCAGAGCAGCGCTAAGATTGGTAATCACGACGCCGCCGTGCAACAAGCACGCCTGGCTGTCATACATGGCGACAGCGTACCTGAGGTAGCTCTGGCTGCCCACAGCACTTTGAACAGTAGCCTGCACAAAATCGGTGTCAAACCTAATCAGGCCGAATCACGTCTAGAAATGGGCAGCAAGCTCATGGATGAAGGTCGTTATCAGGAAGCCGAGGTGGAATATAAAGCTGCGGCTAAGCTGAAACCATCTGAAGCTGCCTATCTTGGCGCCGGCGGAGCGGCCATGAAAGAAGGGCGCAAATTACAGGCCAAAGCGCTCTTTCAAGAAGCGCTTGAGCTCAACCCTGACTCACAGCCCGCTCTTAAAGAACTGGGTATTGCTCGCTATCTTTTGAAAGATTATGTGGGTGCCAACGCAGATTTGACACGCGCTCTAGTACTCAATTCAAGCGATCAAGAAGCGGCTAAAGTCTTAATTGGATTGTGGCACGAGCAAGTAGCCAGCCGTCCTCACGATGCCACGTCGCATCTTGGCCTGGCCAGGGCCTATCAGGTAGCCGGTGACTTGCCGGCTGCTCAAAGCGAATATAAAACGGTAGTGAAAATCGATCCGCACCATCCTAATTTGTCGGCAGCCAGACAAAGTTTCAAGCTGGCCTTCGCCAGACAGGAAGCGCGTAAGGCCTTTGAACTGGCGCAAACTTTAGAGATGCAGGGCTCCATTCCCAGCGCGTTTCAAAAAGCCAGTGACGCTGTAGCCTTTTATCCATCAGATGTGCGATATCAAAATTACCGCAAAAAATTGAGCGACATGCTTGGTGCCAATGCCAATAACGGTGGTGTAGCTCAAAGTATGGCACCGGCTTTTGTTAATCAAAGGCCGGCAGAAGACGTTGCCATGCCCCAATCTCCAGTAATGGAAGCTCCTCCTGCCAGCGCTCTTCCCACAGCACAGGCAATAGGCATTGCCCCAGAAGCGGCAGCAGCCGCGGCCATTTCCAGTGCGCAGGCAGCAGGCCCAGCTGCATCTGCCGGTCTATCGACTGATCAGCATGTTTCGAGCATCTCGAACTTTTTGACTAGCATGCGAGATTTTAGCCTCAAGCAACAAAATCAGATCAAGCAATCTGAAGAATTCCAAGAAGTGGTGCTTGATACCATTGGCAATAACGGCGTGCCTATGGTCAGAACTACCAAATCATTATTGCCTTCTAGCCTGTCAGCAAACAGCAGCTTGCCGCCCGATGACAGCGACCTGTTAGGACCGGCCGCAGCCGCCGGAGCCGCTACCTCGTCTCAACCGAAATCTGCTGCCGACGCACTGAAAGCAGCGGTCATGGCTTTAGGGAATACAAAAGGCCTGGGAGCCGTCTCGACTACTGAAACTGCTGCAGTCACTGCCGCAGCCGACAATGCGGTTGCTGCTTCAGAAACCGTTGTCGCAGCACCCACTAGCTTTGCCAGCTTCGCAGCCCAGGCAAGAAATGCCTACGCCACCAATGGCGCCGCATCAGTGGCAGCACTGACGGCTAGATCGGCACCGGCAATGTTCAAAGGAAAATATGCCACCGTAAATAAACAAGACGTGGTTAGCGCCATGCAAAAAGCGGCCAGTCGTTACAGCGGCAAAACCGCGGCAGCGCCGCCTCCCTCTCCAGCCCCAAGCGGAGCCCCGGTTGACCTTCTTCCACCGGTAGCGCCGCAGTCGCTCGCCTATCAAATTCCCAGTCAACAAGACGCGCAATTAAATTCGCTACAGAACAACAATCAGCAATTGCAAGCACAACTGACTCAAGCCAATAATTATATTCAACAACTGCAGAGCGCTCAAGTGCCGGTAGCGATACCGACAGCAGTGCCAATAGCAATACCGACAGCAATGCCAATAGCGATGCCGGCGGAAGCAAATGCGCTGGCCGCTAGTGCTCCTGCGAATTTTGCTGCCGGACCACCTACAATAGAAACGCTTTTAAACCCGACTTCTAAGCCTGCCAAACCAAACAATATCGGAAAAGTGCATTTGCTTTTGCAGGGTGTCAAAGCGTCTAAAGACGATGTCCAACTAAAAGTAATTTTGCGCAACGACAGCCCGGAAGAAATTAAATTGCCTACTTCAATCAAAGCTGTGGTGCGCAGCTCCGGGCAAGCCGATCAACAGGCCAAAGCCAGTTTTACCAGTAAAAGTTTAAGCCCTGGCGGCACCATCAGCGGCACTATAAAAATTCCTGGTCGCAGCCTTGACCCCACTGCTGACGTAATAATTCCAGCCAGCAGCCTGGCGGTACTTGGCTTGAGTGATATACATTTGACTGTACCGATATCACAGCGCTAGCCAGGGTTTGCCTGTTTGTTAGCCCGCCTGCTGTCACCTGTCAGGTGCAAAAACTCAAACGATAACGTTTGAGTTTTGAATCTTGTCTCGTCTAGTTTCTAAGTTAGTTCTGCCAGCAATAAGTGCCAGTCGACTAGCTTGCTTAAGTTTATCCGCCCACATATTAAGAGTATTGCTTGCGGAGACGAATAAATGGACATCATATTGATTCTGGTTCTTTTTTCACTATGTTGGCCAAACTATTTCCGGGATGGGTTGGTGAGACTATTGTGCTCGTGCTACTTGGTTTTGCTGCCACTGATTTCGTCATTACCATCACTCTTTCGGCACCAGATGCCACAGCACACATCTTGGAAAATCCGGTGGTGCAACAGCAAAAAATTCTTGCTCATCCGGAGCTAATTCAGAACTGGCAACTGCAACTAAATTCAAATTATCTTAATCCACTGGCCATGATCGCCGCAGCTGCTCTAGTTTTCCCCAAACTGGCCCTGGGCCTTTCAGGATTTGAAACCGGCGTGTCGGTCATGCCACTGGTGCGCGGTGCGAAAGACGATGACACCGAAAGAATACGACTTGCTGCAAATGATGATCAACAATGCCAACCGCGTATTGACCCACAGACAGCTTTTAACCAAGATCTGGGGCGTCGAATATGCCGAAGATCATCACTCTTTGCGAGTTCACATTGCTAACTTGCGCAATAAAATCGAACGCGATCCCACCAGGCCTGGCCTGATACAAACCGAGACGCGTATCGGCTATCGCTTTGCGGCCACCTAAATTCGATTATTAAGAACAAATATTGAACAGGGTTCCAATCTTGATACATTCTTGATTCGCTTTTCGTTATAGTCAATGCTTCAATTTTGGAGGCTACTATAATGAAGTCAGGTCGGAAGATAGCTTGTGTCGTCGCCACCATGGCGGTAGGCCAATGTTCATGCCCGATTACCATGGCTCAAAACAATCTTCCGCTTCCCCTGGCGCCGCCCATCAAGCTGCCTTCGCAGACTGGCGCGGTCAATAGCATCCTGGTACCGAAGCAAATTCTGCGCACCGGAATAAATGTAAATAGCAAAAAAGTATCTGCCAATACCATGCAGTTAGCTGAACAATTAAAGATTCTGCCTATAATGTCACGCATTCAGGAACTGCGATCGAAAAACCCGGATGGTTCCCTGTCCATTGAGTCTTTAAGCGACCGCCAGGAACTGCTGGAACTAAATCAGAAGCTTCAAAGCATTGTTATCAGAACTTCTCTGGAAATCGATTTTGTTGCGGCCGAGATAGACGCAGAACAAAATATTTATAGTGAAGTGCTCTCGTCATTCCAGGGCTCAAGAGACAAACTCGTAGCCCGCATCAATGCCGGCAGTTTCATCCTCAATGGCGCGCTCTGGTCTGTGTGTGAAGCCTTTGCCATTGTCTCGCCCCTGCATCCGAACTATGCCATTCACTCAGGCGTTGTCGGTATCGCAGCCGGTCTTGTGCCCTCACTTGCCTCGGGCTATGCGCTGAAAGCATATAGCGGCAAGCATAAAACCTCTGAAGTTGAACCAAATATGCTGGCCAAAATATTTAACCGTCCGATCAATGAAGACATTGATTATCCAAAATCAGTCTGGGTCTTCCTCAATAGCGTGCCCGCAAACGAAGCAACAACTAAAACCAGAAAGGACCAATTAATCGAGCGCTGGGTGAGCGACAAAAACATTCCATCATTTACTGATCCCAGCTCCTCTAAAGACATAGATATTATTACTGCTACAGTAGCTCAGAAAAAAGGCCTTTCGATCGACAATCTTAATGTGCGGATGGTTATGCTTGAGCAATTACAAGGCGAGCTCTCAAAAATGAAGCGCATGCTTATGGAAATCGCTATGGTGATGACCGCTGAAAAAGAGGTCTAAGTGCCCATCTAAGGAACGAGAAGTGATAGGCCATCAATTGTTGTCCGCATTTTTGGAGAGATACAAATCAACTGTGCGGTTAAGGCCAAAAAGCAATTATAATTATCTGGAACATCAAAAATCTCTTTTAAAAGTGGCGGTGGTAGTAAAAACCCAGTGATAGTGCCAATCGAATCAATTGAAGGTGTGGAGCTAGACCTTCAAGACGGCAGTTCAATAGGAAGGGCTCGCGTTCTTGATGCTAGTGCCAGTTCGCTTTTAAGCTGGGATCGTTTTGTTAGACTGAAAGCCTCAGCCGAAGCTATTAAAAAGCTTGTCAGCTCTCCCGCCAAGCTTCTCGATGCTGGCGGCTATGATGGCGCCCTGGCTTTGTTTCTCCCAAATTATCAAATCGATGTCATCGATCCTGCGACTACTGGCGGATCTGTTTTGAACATTCCTGCGCTGGATCGTTCTTATGATGCCATTGTGGCAGTGGATGTTTTGGAGCATATCGAGCCAAATAGCCGGGCCTCCGCCCTTGCTGAATTTGCCCGTGTTGCTGCGAGTCATATTGTACTCAACTACCCTTGTCGAGATTCAAAAGAAGCTCAAGAGCTGGCTTTAAAGTTGACGAATAATGCACTTATCGTGGACCATGTTAGATGGGAATTACCAGACAGCGATTGGGTTTTGAGCGAATTGGCAAAGTTTGGATTTAAGGGCTCTATCGTACCTCATACAAGTATCGCTATCTGGCTGGGACAGTACTTAACCCTTAATTTGATGGTTGAGGCGGCTAAAGATTTGAATCGACACCTTATTGCAAACTACGCAGATGAGCCTTGTTCTAGATCGCTTTATCATCTTGTGTTTTGCGGGCGAAATTAGAAGTTACCACTTCTCGTGGATGACACATGCTATTCAAGTATTGACGCTTCAGCCGTTTTGTTTAGCGAGCCATCTTTTTACCATCTTATCTAAGTCGTGCAACAAAACAGGCTTGAAAATAAAATCGTTCATGCCAGCTTCTAGACATGCCGCTTTATCAGGGTTGGCGGTCATTGCGATAATTGGAGTGTAGGATTTTTTCCCTGTTTTTGCTTCATTTTTTCTGATTGCTGCAGTGGCTTCTAACCCATTCATATTAGGCATTTGTAAATCCATAAGAATCAGTCCGTATTCATTTTTCAAGGCCTGTTCAACTGCCTGATTGCCATCTTCAGCCAAGTCACAGAGTAAACCAAGCGCCGCAATTTGGCGCCTGGCCAAGTATCGCAATGTCTCATCGTCTTCCGCAACTAAAATTATCGGAGGTTGCACGATGTGCTCGCTCCTGTCTCAAGCGGAAGCGTAAACCAGAAAGTGGAACCTTGCCCTTCGATGCTTTCGACGCCGATGGCGCCGCCCATTAGTTCGACTAAACGTTTGCTCAAAGCCAGCCCAAGCCCTGTGCCGCCATACCTACGTTTAGTCGAACCATCTACTTGAACAAAAAGCTGGAAGAGCTTTTTCTGATTTTCTTCGGAGATACCAGGGCCAGTGTCATGTACAGAAAATCGCATATAGCTGATTGTTTCGTCTTGTTTTTGCAGATGTGCGGACACTTCGATTGCACCAGCCTCGGTGAACTTAATTGCATTCTGTACAAGATTTTGAAGTATTTGCCGGATACGATTGCCGTCGCCACAGACGTCGCCTAGAACAGCTTTATCAACGTTCGGGATAAGTTTGAGATTTTTCTTCAAAGCGGATGCATAGAAGGCGGTAAAAACCTCCTCAATAACTTGGTCTATTTGGAACGTCTCCTTTGTAATATCGATTCTGCCTGATTCAAGCTTTGAAAAGTCCAGCAAGTCATTTACAAGCTGCATTAAATTACGCGCCGCAGATAATATATAGTCAGCGGTTTCCTTCGTTTGTCCTTCTGTTTCCTGAGTTAGAAGTTCAGTAAGTCCTAAAATGCCGCTCATTGGTGTGCGTATTTCGTGGCTGATATTGGCTACAAATTGCGTTTTTAGCTCATTGGCTTTAATAGCTTCATCTCTTGCTAGAGCCAGTTCTTTGGTCCTTTCGACCACTCTGTTTTCTAGGTTCTCAGCATGACGCCGGTCGTCATCAATATCGGTATTGATTCCCACCCATCGAATCAACGTGTCTGTTGCGTCAAATATAGGGTTCATGCGTGTCAGGAACCAGCGATATGTGCCGTCATGGCGGCGTAATGGGAACTTTAATTCGCAGGGAATTTTTGCTCTTATGGCAGCGGGCCATTTGTCCATAACATCGGAGAGGATTTCAGGATCATGGACTGATTGCCAACCCCAGCCTTGCATCTGCTCAAAAGTGGTGCCTGTGTATTCATACCAGCCCTTATTGTAAAAGTCGATAAAACCGTCTGCTTGAGCCGTCCAACCAAGCTGTGGCATAAGGTCAAACAAGGTCCGTAGTTGTTTTTCACTTTCAGTTAGTTCTTTTGTCCTGGCGGTGACGCGATCTTCGAGCGTCGCCCGATCATCTTCTTGATATTTTAAGAACTGTTTCAAAGATTGGAAAGCTTGTGCGAGTAGTGCAGCTAATGCCAAAGTGAGCAACAGAACGCTGCCATAAACGTAATCACGGAGCTGATCGGCTTCAACTTGGCGCTTTTTTAAAACAACGTCCTCATTTGATACGACATGAGCAATTACGGCGCGAAATTTGTCCATAATTATTTTGCCCGGCTTAAGGTCGAACAAGCCTTGACCTGGTACTGCAGGCGGTGCCGAATCTCTTGCGGCAATTGCGCGATCTGAGAAGCTGATTTTGTCTTTTGCAAGCTCGATTAAGGTCGGCACAAGCGCTTGTTGAGCAGGGCTGTCCGTCGTTAGCCTTCCGACTTGTTCGAGGTGCCCGACGACGTGTTTATAGCAGTTTTCGTAAGGTTCAAGAAACTCTTTTTGAGGATTGAGCAAGTATCCCCTGTATGCAGTTTCACAATCCATCAAACAGGTGAGCGCCTGGTTGGTTTCTCTGATTACTTGTGAGCTGTGAAGAACTAACCTATTCATTTTGTTGAGACGATCAACCAGCAGCCAAGTGGCAAAAATTGAAGTTGCTGACAGAACGGCGATTGAAATAAGAAGCCACGAAGTCTTAGTAGCGAACTTGACCATGGTCTGTCTTAACTCTCCAGGCTGCACTTTACTTTTTTACGCGAATTCCTGACTTTGTAATTTCAATTTCATTAACGCCTAAGTCATGTGAGCTGGCTCGCTCTTTCAGAATGGATAGAGTTCTCTTTATTCTGTCCTGTAATCCCACTTGCAAAAGAATTATGTTGTCCGACATGTAGCTGAAACGTCCGCCGCCACTTGATTTAAAGCCTAAATCTGTTAGACCACCCAGGGTCTCAAAAGTGACAATGCTGGTTACTCCACGTACTGTAAAATGTTGAGTTAGAGCGTAGATGTAATCGTGCAGACGCTGCGGATCGCTTGCTGTAGTAATTAGGTCTCCAACACTATCAATCACTATACGCTTAATACCAAGTTCTTCGATGCGAGCGAACATTGAAACAATGATGCTATCCATCTGTAATTCTACCGGCGAAGCATATAAGAGGTGCAGTCCTTCCGCTTTTAACGTTTCCAAATTTCCACCAAGGCCTTTGATAGTTCTTTCGAGTTGAGTTGGATTCTCTTCGAAATTGACAAAGAGCGCTGGAATTCCCTGGCGCACACCGTCCATGGCAAATTGAAGCGCGATAGTAGTTTTGCCCGCTCCTGTAGGACCAGCAAGCAAAGTTGTGCTTCCAACCAAAAATCCGCCATGTAGCAACTCGTCCAAACCTTCGACACCTGATGTTATTCGTTCATCCAATAGAGTAAAACTTTTGGGTATCTCCGGTGTAACAAGCCGTGGAAAGACTTCCAAACCGTGCTGACTAATTTTAAATGCGTGGCTGCCTTCGAGATAAGAACTGCCACGCAATTTTAAAACTCGCACAAAACGTTCGTCACGTGTGCCCAGAGGTGTGCGAAGCAGTTCGATAATTCCATCTGCTGCGGTAAACTCTGGCAATGAGAGAGACTCGGTTGTATATTCGCCAATCAAGAAGACTGTGGTGTCGTATGCGGTGATCATGCTTGTGAATTCATAGAGATGACGCCGCATCTCAGCCACCGACTGAGTGAGATAATGCAGGTCTTTAAATGAGTCAACAATGATGATTTTTGGCGATTGCTCTAAGATTGCTGATTTTATCCGCTTATTTAAGGCATTAACGCCCTCTTTGGTCACTGCAGGGCCAATGTCTTCGTAAATGACGTCAGTACCGAGAGCGGCCTCGTTGTAAAAACTGAAACCCTGGAGGTATCGGATTATTTTTCCCACCGGTTCTGATAAGGTCGTCAGGTAAAGAATAGGTCGATCGCCTGCATTTTTAAACATAAGCTGCTCGGCAAAAATGGTTTTTCCTGACCCGGGAGAGCCCATGATTATGTTGATAGAATTCTTGGGAAAGCCACCATTCAAGATCAAATCAGTTTCAGAACTGCCACTAGAAATTCGTTCAATGGAATAGTTCGCTTTCATCGAAGTTGTCATGAATTCTCCCCGGCTAATTTGGACGGAACCAACGAATTGACCATATTTAACAAAGCAATTTTCTCAATGGGCTTCATTATAAAAGCGTTTGCACCAGATTCCAGAGCACGTACGTCTGCACTGAGGGCGCTGAAAACAAGAATAGGCACGGCAGCGGTTGCCGGATCTGCTTTGAGAAGGCGACAGAGAGCCAAGCCGTCTAAATGGGGAAGCATCAACTCGGTAATTATCAGAGCCGGCGAATCAAGGCGCACGCGATCTAGAGCTGCATAACCGTCATCAGCACAATTGACTTCGTAACCTCCTTCGTGCAGGAAGTAAGAAGCAAAATGTCGAATATACGAGTCTGTTTCCACCATCAATACCATTGGTCGATCGGGCACGGACTCTCCAATGTTAGCTAAATGCCTGCGCTCCACTGTCCTCCTCTGCCTTGCCGAATGCTAAATCTACGAAACCTGAATTCCGGAACCGGTTATTTTAAAAGGGTGAGGTTTCAAATCATGTACTGTTCCTCTAGCCTTCAGACAGGAGACAGTGCGGATAAAGTCTGGAGCCTTAGGCGATTCCAAACGAACAATGTTGTCAGACATATTGCTAAATCTCCTGTTGTGGAAATTACTGCCGACTATATGGCTGGGAACGGTTTCATAAGTCATGATTGAAGTTATTCCCCTGACGGCCAGATGTTGTGCCAGCGAATAAATATAATCGTGCACCCTGTCCAAGTCGCGAGAGAGAACTTCAAGATCACCAATGGCGTCTATCACTACTCTTTGAATATTCTGCTCTTCAATAAGGCGAAATATTTTTACAATAATACTGTCAATCTGAAGTTCAACCGGGGACTCATAGAGAAGCTCCAGACCAGCTGCTTTGCATTCATCAGGATTGAAACCCAGAGCGCTAATTGAACGAGCAAGCTGAGTTGGATTCTCCTGGAAATTTACGTAAAGGCTGCGCCCGCCTTCTCGCAAAGCCTGCAGAGCAAACTGCAGAGAAAAATTACTTTTACCGGCACCGGCACTACCTTCCAAAAGAGTAGTGCTCCCGCGCAAAAGCCCGCCGCCAACAATTTCGTCAAATCCATCAATGCCTGAGTTAATACGCGCTTGTTGCCAGGTATATTTCTCTGGCACAGAAGGGCTAACCAAACGCGGAAATATATCAACCCCCGACGAAGTGATACGGCAGCCGTGCAGACCCTCTAAATAACTGCTGCCACGTAATTTCAAAACGCGCACAAATCTTTCGTCGCGAGTGCTTACAGCACTTCTTAGAAATTGCACGATACCGTCGGCGATGGCAAACTCGGGCATCACCCGTGAATTTTCTTCAGTATATTCGCCAATGAAAAACACTGTGGTCTCATACGCCGACAGCATGCTGGTTAACTCATAGAGCATTCTCCGCATCTCTGGCGGAGACTCCGCCAGGTCATGGAGGGCCTTAAAAGAATCCACCACGATAATTTTAGGCGAGAGCAGATGCAACGCTTCTTTCAAATGGTCATTGAGCGCGCCTATGCCTTTTTCGGTCAAGTCAAAGCCAATATCGCGGTAGTGGATGGAACTGCCGACTTTCTCAGGATCGAAAAAAGTAAAGCGTTGCAAATAGGTCAATATTTTCGACATCGGTTCAGAAAGTGTGGTCAAATAAAGAATCGGACGGTCTTCTTGCCTGGCATGATGGAAAATCATCTGTTCGGCGAATATAGTCTTGCCGGTGCCCGGTTGACCCATAATCACATTGATGGAATTGACGGGAAAACCACCTTTCAAGATTTTGTCCATCTCACTGTTACCGGTGCTGATACATTTGTAGCCGCGGTCAATCATGTAGCGCCTCCAGTGAAAATAGCAGTTTTCAAAACATTGAGCAGTCGGCTTTTTTCCAGCGGCTTTTGTAAAAAAGCGGAGGCGCCGGCGGTTTTCGCTCGCTCTTCGACAGAGAGTACACTTGAAATAATGACGCTTACAATTTCATTGACAGCCGGATCGCTTTTTAAAATGCGACAGAGAGCGAGGCCATCGAGACGCGGCAACATCAAGTCAGCAATGATAGCCGCCGGAGGCACTTTTCTTGCCTTGTCGAGAGCATCATAGCCATCGACAGCAAAACAAACTGCGTAACCACCATCTTCAACAAAGCGGCCGACCATTTCGCGAACAAAAGGGTCGGCATCGGCAATCATAATTAACTGGGCGGTTGTCATACTGACGACATTGAGCACATTGTATTGTTCAATTTAGCACATTAGAGTTCCGCGCCCAACTGACTCCACTATCTTTTCCAAGCATCCTCTTAAAGCCTAATGAGCGACAATTTGAATTGCCGCTTGACCACAATCGGCAAGAGTACCCCAAATATCAGTTAAGGGTTCGGTATTAGACCCACTAACCAAAATTAG
>JADYXQ010000174.1 GCA_021772135.1 Candidatus Obscuribacter sp. | reverse complement strand
GCCTTAATGCAAGAGAATGCCGCCTTAGGCATTGAATTGCCCCTTAAAATTCTAATCTGGCAAGCCGAACAAACCGTGATTGGCTATCAAGATCCCGCTCATCTTGCCGGCGAATATTCAATCAATCAGAATGTCACTGTGCTAGAAAAAATGTCGCAGCTGTTGGCTTCTCTGGTTGATGCTGTGGCAAACGTTGAAGCGATGAAATGGCACTGACAAATAGGAGCGGACGATGCTGAAAGAGCTAACTGGCAAATGGAAAGTGATCGGCTGCCAGTTACACGGGCAGTGGCTGCCTTATTCAATCTTCCAAGAGTTCCGCTACAGTTTTAAAGCCGATGATACTTTCCAGCTTGATTGGGCTGAGCTTTCATATCCCGCCTATGTGGGCGGTTTTCCTAAGAGCAAAAGCGGCAAAGTAGTTTTTGCCGACAACCCATTGCATATTGACCTGGTACCTGATGAGGGGCCGTTTGCCGGTAAGAAATTGCCCGGTATGTTTGAACTAGATCACGATGTACTGAAAGCAATTTTTTCTTTTCCCGGCACCGAACGTCCTGCTGTTTTTAATACTAAGCAAGGTCAGGTTTACGAAATCTGGCAGCGATGTGATTGATTGGCTTTGCGTGTACTGGCCTACATCAATTTAATCAATGCAGTGCTGTTGTTCTGCGCTGCTACCTTGATTTTTCTCCCTGCGCCGCACTATCTGCTCTGGCTGGCCGGAGTGGCAGCTTCAGAATTACCTCTGCAAATTGCCATGTTGGCGCTGGTACTGCTGGCGGTATCGTTTATTCTTTTGCGTTTGAAACGCCATCGCAAAATATCTGTTGCTTCTGCATCACTGGCGCTTTTAGCCTCATTGTTGGCTTTGGCCGACATTGGCTCGATTTATCATTACGCCAGTGCAAATAGATTTGATCTATCCGCGTCTGATTGTTTTAATTTTCTCGGCTTGGACAAAAACGCGCAAAAATTAGAAGCGCAAGAATATGCCAAGCGTGATGGACGGCCTCTTAATCTCGACATATATGAGCCTATATCGCGATCGACGGGCAAGCGTGCCGCCATTGTCGTTGTGCATGGAGGCAGTTGGCGTAACGGTCGACGCAGTGATTTCGCCCAATACGACTTCTGGCTTGCGGGGCTGGGCTACACGGTTTTCGATCTCGATTATCGTCTTTGTAACAGCAGTGTGCATTTTCCTGCGCCGGTGCAAGACATCGAGCAGGCCTTGAGTTGGATTAAAGCGCACGCCGATCAGTACCATGTCGATAGAGATCGCATTGCCTTACTTGGACGTTCAGCCGGCGCC
Source organism: Candidatus Obscuribacter sp. (assembly GCA_021772135.1). Lineage (GTDB taxonomy): Bacteria > Cyanobacteriota > Vampirovibrionia > Obscuribacterales > Obscuribacteraceae. The sequence goes on along the minus strand of JADYXQ010000174.1, from coordinate 10,131 downwards.
GAGCTTGCCCTTGTTGCCGCTTACCGCACGGCACTTGCCGGCAGTACTCTTAAGCCAGTGCGTTGTGTGGTTTCGCTTTATGGTCCAACCGATTTGACCTGGAATTATCATCATCCGGTGAAGCCGGACGTAATCGATACTGCAGTTGTACTGAAGAACTATATCGGCGGCCCACCTGATGCATTGCCCGAACTCTACGCTCAAGCTTCGCCCATAAATTTGATTTGTGATCAAACACCGCCATCCTTGTTTTTGCATGGTGGACGCGATCAGCTAGTCAGCACAAGCAATGTTGAGCGCCTGGAACCGTTACTGAAGACACACAGAATTCCTTACGAATATTGCCTGCTGCCGTGGGCCAATCATGGCTTCGATTGGCACTGTAGCGGCTTTTCTTCGCAGATAAGTAAAGCCGTGATCAAGAAATTTTTGCAAAAATATTTAACATATTAGTGTTTATTTCATTGCTTGTTTGGCGGTGGTGGTTGACCATAGACGTTCATTCGCACTGAGCGCGTGCAAATCTGGATTGAATTGCCTTGGCAGAACAAATGAAAGCCATCGTCAAAGACGGCTCCAACTTAGCTGTGCAGAACGTCAACCGCCCGCAATTGCAGGGCGATGGCGACGTCATTGTGCAAGTAATGTTGGCGGGGCTCTGTCGCACCGATTTATACGCAGCCGAAGGCAAACTGCAGACTCCCGAGAAACTCATTCTGGGCCATGAATTTGCCGGTCTGGTGATGGACGCTGAAAGCGACCAGTTCAAAGCCGGTGATCGAGTGTGCGTCAATCCGCTGCTCTCATGCGGCCGCTGCAGCCATTGCCATAAAGGTGCGCATGGTGCTTGTGCCGAAGCGAAATTTATCGGCATTGATCTCGATGGTTGTTTTGCTGGTTACATTATTGTGCCGGGTTCGTCGATTTATAAATTGCCCGCCGCCATGCCTTATTTAGAAGCTGCTTACGCAGAGCCTGTGGCGGCTTCGCTCGCCGTCTTCAAAGCCGGAATTTCGCCCAGCGAAAAAGGAGTGATTTTCGGCTCCAATAGATTTTCGCAGTTGATGCAAAATATCATGCGGATTTATGGTTTTGAAAATGTGGATCTCTTTGATCCCGTCGGTCAAAAAGGTCAGCTCGAGCGCAGTTCGTACGATTATGTAATTGAGACCGTTATTAGCACCGATATTTTTGGCCAACTTGTTGACACGGTCAAGCCAGGCGGAAAGATTATCCTCAAAAGTCGCAACTACGAAGCGCTGTCTTTCCGCATGAACGAAGTGATTAAAAAAGAGCCGATTTTTCATCTGGTCAATTACGGATCTTTTCAAGAATCTATCGATCTTCTGGCCACCGGCAAGCTCGATGTGCAAAATCTTGTAGACGGCGTTTATCGGCTTGAGCAGTACGATGCAGTCTTCGCCGGCTCTAAGGCGAGCGAGTCGCTCAAGCCCTTTTTCGCTCCCTGGGATTAAGTCGAATTATGTGCGGCATAGTAGCGATTTATCAAACAGAGCAAACCGGTAAACCAATTTCAGAAGCCACGGTAACTGCCGCTCTGACGGCCTTGCATCATCGCGGCCCTGATGGCCAGGGTATGTACATTTCACCAGGTCAAAATGTGGCCCTTGGTCATACCCGTCTGGCAACAGTTGGTATTGCCACTGGTGCCCAGCCGATCGCCAGCGAAGATGGCCAGATTAATATGATCGTCAATGGCGAATTCTATGAGTTTGAACGCATCAGATCTGAACTGCAGGCTCAGGGCTATGAGTTCAAGACCAGTTCAGACAGCGAGATTGCGCTGCATCTTTATGAAGAATATGGTATTGATTGCCTTAAACAATTGCGCGGTGAATTCGCACTGGCTATTTGGGACCATCGCCGCCAGAGGCTTTTCGTTGCCCGCGATCGTTTTGGCATTAAACCAATTGTCTACACTGTGCAAAACGGAAATCTCTATCTCGCTTCTGAAGCCAAAGCCATATTTGCCACTGGTATTGAGGCGAAGTGGGACCAGGAATCATTTTTCCATTCAGCTAATATGCAATATGTTTTGCCGAATAGAACATTATTTTCTAATATCAAGCAACTACCGCCGGGCCATTTTTTAACCGCTCATGATGGCAAAATCGAAATTGAACGTTACTGGGATCTCGACTATGGCTTAGATGCAGATTCCTGGAAAGAAAACGACGAAACTCTAATCGCCGAATTCGGCAGCAAATTAGAAGACGCGGTGCGTTTACGCCTGCGGGCCGAAGCTCCTGTTTGTGCGCATCTTAGCGGTGGGCTCGATTCCAGTGCTGTGGTTGGTCTGGCCATGAAACATGCCAGCAAACCGCTCAAATGTTATTCAATCAGCTTTGAAGAAGAGAGCTACGACGAGCTTGAGATTGCTAAAGAGATGGCGGCTTTTGCCGGTGGCGATTTCGAGCCGATTTTGGTCAGTCAGAAAAAACTGATTGAGTGTCTGCCTGACGCTGTCTATTATTCTGAAGGATTTGCAGTCAACGGCCATCTGCCGGCCAAGTACATTCTCAACCAGGTGATTCGCAAAGGCGGCTACAAGGTCGCGCTCACCGGCGAAGGGGCTGACGAAGTGGTGGCAGGCTATCCCCATTTGCGTAGCGACCTTTTTAAATCAGACGGCAGGCAAAGCTTGTTGGCCGATTTGCATAACAGCAACGTCGCTTCCGCCGGCATCATGTTGCAGCATGGCCAGTCGCTTTCGCTCGGCAGTGTCGAAGAAAAATTGGGATATATTCCTGGATTTATTGAGGCTAAAGGCACGCTCGGTTTCAAAATTTGCAGCGTGCTCGATGAGAAATTCAAGGCACAATATGCCGGTCGCGACGCTTACGCTGAACTTCTCAATTGTTTTGATATAGCCGGGCAAATGACCGGGCGCAACCGCGTTAGTCAATCGCTCTATCTCTGGAGCAAGACCGCCCTTGTCAATTATATTCTGCGCACACTTGGCGACGGTATGGAAATGGCCAATTCGGTTGAAGGCCGCCTGCCATTTCTTGACCACCATCTCTTTGAATTTGCCCGCCGCCTTCCTCTTGATTTGAAAATCAAAGGGACAACTGAAAAATATGTCTTGCGCGAGGCAGTCAAGCCGCTCATTAGCGAGACAATTTACAAGAGGCAAAAACACCCGTTTGTGGCCCCGCCGCTCAGTCGCTTTGCCAACAAAGAAGCTGATGGCGCTTTACAAGATGTTTTGCGTAGCAAAAACTTTGAGTCAGTACCGTTTTTCGATCATGGCAAAGTGCGACAATTACTGGACAGCCTGCCCACCATGAAAGCTGAAGACCGCGGTGCTCTTGACCCGGTCTTGATGACGGCCATGTCGGCGGCTGCTTTGCACCAGCGATACAAACTCTAGCCAGTAACAATCATGATTCCTATCACTTTCATTTCTGCTTTCGCCCACATAGTCGAGAAGTACGGCGACAACGTTGCCATCGTCGAAGCCGGACACCCTGTTTTGACCTATCGGCAGCTGGCCAATCAAGCCCGCTCACTGGCCATGGTCTTGCAGCAGCGGGGCGTCAGCACCGGCGACGTGGTCGGCATTGCCGTAGAAAAGTCGGCTGAATATGTTTGCGCCTTGCTGGCCGTCTGGTATGCCGGCGGCGCCTTCGTTCCCATGGATCCAAATTTCCCCCACGACCGCCTCGACTTTATGTGCGATGAAGCCGAAGTGCGAACGATTTTCACCACCAAGCGCGGCCGTGATGCTCTGGCCAATTTAGATTGCGAAATCATCACCGTTGACGACATCGAAGAAAATTGCGAAATCCCTGGCGCTTTTACCAAAGCAGAAGTGGACATCGACGACCTCGCCTACATAATTTTCACCTCGGGATCGACTGGTGAGCCCAAGGGAGTACTCATCACTCACAACGGCATTGTGCCCGTGCTCAATGCTCAAATAGCCGCTTTTGAATTAGACAGCAATAGCCGCTCGCTCTGGTATCTTTCCACCAGTTTTGACGCTTCCATCTCTGATCTGGGCACAGCGCTTTTGGCTGGTGCAGCAATTTATATTGAGCCCACATCGCGCATGCAGCCTGGTAATGGCCTGGAAGAATTATTGGCTGAGCGAGAAATCACTTATATCGATATTCCGCCATCAATTTTGCGTCTGCTTGATGCGGGCGCGCTGCCGCCTTCGCTCAAAACCATTGTCATCGGCGGTGAAGCCTGTGCACTAGATGTGGTGCGTGCATTTGCCTCGAAAGTTAAACTGATAAATGTTTACGGACCGACAGAAGCTACTATTTGCACCAGTCTCGGGCAATGTGATGAGAACTGGAGCCGGCCATTAATCGGCCAGCCATTGCCCGGCATCACATACAAAATTTTAGACGATGATTTGAAAAAATGCGACGTCGGTGTTGCCGGGCAGCTGCACATAGGCGGTTTGGCCCTGGCCCAAGGTTATTTAAATCGTCCTGAACTGACTGCGGCGAAATTTATTCACCACGCCAAAAGCGGCGAGCGTCTTTATCGCACAGGCGATCTGGTGATGCGCACAGATGACGGTGAATATCAGTTTCTTGGTCGCACAGACAGGCAAGTGAAAGTGCGGGGCATGCTGGTTGAGCCGGAAGAAATCGAAGCTAGATTGCTTGAGCATCCGGCGGTGGAAAGGGCGGCGGTTTTAAAACGCACTGTTAAAAGCGACGTCACCAGAGAAATTTTAGTGGCATTCGTTAGCGGTAATGCCGGCGCCGACTTGAGTTTAGGCCAGTTGCGTCAGCATCTTGGCGAAAAATTGCCAAAATGGATGATTCCCCAGAGGCTCGAACTTTTGGCCGCGATGCCGCTTACCAACACAGGGAAAATTGATATCGGCACACTCAAACAGGTGCCTTTGCAATTAGGTCGAGGCGCAGATGAAAGCGCCGAAGGCAACGGTCAACCTACTGTCGAACTGAGCGCCCGGGCTCAAGCCGCAAGCAAAATATTGAAGAAAGCATTTGCTCAAGTGCTTGGTGTCGACTCGGTGGGTGGCGACGACAATTTCTTTGAAATCGGCGGCGATTCATTTGCTGTTGTCGAGGCTGTGGTGGTTGCCTCAGCCATGGGTCTGGGTTTGCCTCCCACTCTGCTTATGACTCACCCGACTGTGAACGAGCTGGCCACAGCTTTAACTAGCGGTGATTACGGACATTCTGTTGCCGCATCCGGTGGCATGACCGCGCAAGATATTCTTGCCGATATCGAACTCGACGCTGAATTTAAGGCTCTGGTTGCCGAAGCCGCCGCGCGGCCTCTGGTTTTAGAGAAAACACCGGCTCATATATTCTTGACCGGTGCGACAGGATTTCTTGGCTCTCGGCTCTTGTACGAGCTCTTGCGCAAAACCAGTGCCCGCATTTATTGTTTTGTCCGAGCATCGAGCGAAACCGCCGCCAGCGAGCGTTTAAAAGTAGCTCTGGCTAAGCATGGCTTAGAGCTGGGCGAGCTGGAAGAACGCATTCATCCTATTTGTGGCCAACTCGAATCTCCCATGTTCGGCATTCCGGCGGTGCGCTGGCAAGATCTGGCAGAGCGAATTGACACCGTTTATCACTGTGCCGCTCAGGTTAATAACCTGGCTTCGTACGATGAGATGCGCGCCGCTAATTTAGTGGGCACCCGCGAAGTCGCGCGTTTGATGGCCGGAGGACGCACTAAATGTTTGCATTATGCCAGCACCCTGTCTGTGTTTGTGGCCACTGATAAAAATAGCGGTCGGCTGCTGGAAAGCGACCACTTAGAAAATACTGGTGTCGTCTATGGTGGCTATGCCCAGACTAAATGGGCCGCCGAGATGCTTTTACGCAATCTCAACGAAGCGGTAGGACCGATTTCTTATCATCGCTTGGGGCTGGTTACTGGTGACAGCGTTACCGGTGTGGACGCCGATAACGATTTTCTAGCGCTCTTTGTTCAAGGTGTAATTTCGCTCGGTGCTGCCCCTGCCGGTGGCAAAGACGTCAGCGTCGACATTACTCCTATCGACTTTGCCGCGCGAGCAATGATGGCGCTTTCACTTGATGCCATGCGCACCGGAAATTTCGAAACTTATCACATCGCCAATTCGCAAAGCCTTTCCTTAAGCCGACTTTTGCAATGCATTGCCGACGAAGGAATTGATCTAAAGTTGCTACCGGCTGATCAATTCCGGAAACTATTACTGAGCCGAGTGGCCATGCTGGGCGCTGTAGAATCGGCAGCGTGTCTTGCTTTGTGCCGTATAGTCGGCGATGACTTCGAACTTTTCCGCACAATGGATCTTTTTCAAGCCACCGATGTGGTCTTCGACATGCGCAATGCCAAACCGATTCTTCAACCGCTGGGGATTGTCTGCCCGCCTCCATCTGATGAACTGATCAAGCGTTACCTCGATCATATGCTCACCTGGAAATAGATGCAACGTTGTGGAAAATGCTCTGTAAACGGAGCCCGCTGCATTCCTGGTGGCTGTTAAGGAGGCTTTTCGCCGCTACGCCAAAGAATTCCACCCGAATAAGCTTGCGGCGGGCTCTGACGAGCAGGCAGTGCCCACAGAGAAGATGATCGCTTGTGACTTTGCACGATAAATGCGACATGTTTTTGCAACATAAATGCATCTTGCACGATATTTGCACTCCCTCCATATGTATGGTGCGGACCTCATAGAGCTTTGCCTGTTTCTGGCTATTTTTTAGATCTTTCTGACACTTTTAAAGCAAGGTAAATCTATCAGCTATGTTTCAGATACTTTTGGGGTACATTTCACTACGCTATACAGATATCTTCGATAATTTTTTTTACTGGTAGTAGACCGGTCAGATGGGACAAATAAACCATCAAAAAATGGGACATTTAAATATTCAATTCACAGTTCTCTAGGCTATAGTTCACTTATAAAAATCATCAGTAGAACTCAAAATTAAATTGAATCATTCAAGCGCAGGGTATGAATACAATCTGCGTTCGAAGTTGACGACTTTAATAATCGACATTCATAAACCAACCGTCGAGCGAAAATATCTGGGGGAATTTCTATGTCAATTTTGGTGGATAAGAGAAATGATGGCTCCATGGCCTTTTTCCTGGATGGAGATTTACAATTTGACAGTCGCGACGAACGAATTTACCACGAAGCACTGGCATTGCCCGCCCTCGCCCTGATCGAGTCGAGGAGCGTCAAACCACTGAGAGCCTTGATTATTGGTGGTGGCGACGGTTTGACCGCACGCGAGCTACTGAAGTCGGCTCGCATAGCCACCATAGATCTCGTCGACTACGACGAAAAAGTTTTGCAATTAGCCCGCACAGAATTTTCCACCCTGAACGGAAACAGTCTTGGTGACCCGCGCTTGAACGTCACCGTTGAAGATGCCAGATCGCTGATCAGCCGAGCTATCGCAAATCACCAAAAATATGATTTGATTATCAGCGATTTAACAGCGTCACATGATGCCGACAGTGCGCAACTTCATACAATCGAATTTTACGAGAGCCTGCGTAATTTGTTGACCGACGATGGAATTGTGGCGGTCAATAGCGCGTCACCATCAGGCACACCACAAGCTTACTGGTCCATCTTCAACAGTATTTTGGCCAGCTCGCTGCAGCCGCGAGCCTACCGAATTTTCTTGCCTTCCTTTGCCGAACAACGTTATGGACCGGACTGGGGATTTATATTAGCTTCTCCGCGCCCTATCGATCTCGATGAAGTAAATCGTCTGGAAAAACTGGTCGAGCCGAGATTCGAATTGAAAAATACTGATCAAATTCGGGATATGTTTCATCTTCCTCAGTCTGTTGTCGAGCTCCAGCCGCACATCTGCGCGGGCAGCGGAGCCAGTGACGTCCTGGTGCAATACTTGTTCAATCCTGTCATAGTGAGCAGCGACGATAGCTTGTTAATCAACACCTTGACTCTCGATTATTCGACAATGACAGTGCCAAGGCAGTCTGTGTCTTATTTGCTACCACAAGAATTGCAGGAGACGTTGTCTCACTGGCATGACAGAGCCGATCAGCAAAATGCAGTTATGGCGGAAGTGTTTGAGATCATGCCAGCATTGCAACGCCACCAGACACGTGAGCTGATCAGAGATTTTCTAGCAAAACCGGAAGTATTTCTAGCGCCAATTGATCTGAACGCTCTCGTCGATGCGATGCTAAAAAGAGTATCTGAGTTGCCTGAGAAGGTAGTTAAGGAGTTGCAGTTTCTGAAAGAGAAAATCGTCGAGTGTTGCGACGATCACGAACGGCTTCTGGAACTTGGACTGCGTTCCATGGCTATCATCGCTGTCGTGGTCATCCTTGGCAATTTGATTTATCCCGACGCGGCCTATGCTAAAGGTCATCCTGAGGCTCATCACGCTGGCACTCATCATGGTGGCACCGACCACGTTGGCATCAACCGCGGTGGCATCAATTACGGTGGCTCTTACACCAATGGACACTGGGGTCCGTGGTTCACAAATGCCAATGGCAAACGAGTGCGGAATTGGGTGCGTTGAATCCTGTTCGCTCAATTTCTTTGCAGGATCTCGGAGAGGTCGATCCTCATTCTCCTTTAGGCCTTGAGTGGGATCAAATTGTGCGGACGAATCCCGCATCGGGCTTCATGCAGAGTGCCCACTGGGCCAAATACAAAAGACAATCAGGTTGGACTGTGCACCATCTGGGGTTGTTCGACAACGACCAACTGTTTGGTGGTGCTATTTTCTATGCCGCTCAAAATGCCAAGGGAGCAGGTTTCTTAGCAGCTCCTGATGGGCCGGTTTTGCCCTGGGAAGATCTTGAACGAGCCGAGTCTGGCTTGCAGATGCTAGTAGCTTGCACCCAGTCGGATGCTCGTTCCCTGGGCAGTATGGCTATGAGAATAGCGCCAAGACTGAGTGCTTTGCCCGGCGAGATTTTGCGCCATTTCTCACGTGCGCCCTTGAATCTGACAGAACCAAAAACGCTGTATCTCGACTTAAGCAACGGTCCAGAAGCGCTGTTAAGGGGCATCAAGCCTAAGGCCAGGTACAACATTGGCCTTGCTGAAAGACGAGGGGTTTCCATCCGAGAGGAAAATTCTCTGAGCGCAGCTCGAGACTTTCACACACTTATGCAAACAGTAGCGGTTAGAAATGGATTTGCAGTTGAGCCACTCTCAGTCTTTGTTTCTTTGATTGAAACATTGTGCCCAGAAGGCGTGGCTCGAGTTTTCTTTGCCGAGCACGAGGGCAATATTTTGGCAGCGATGCTGATGATTAAGTTTGGCGATCGAGCGACATACTTATACGGTGGCACAAGTGAGATCAAACGAAATTTGATGGGCGGCTATGCCCTGCACTGGGCGGCGATCAAATCGGCATGCGAGTCAGGAGCCAAAATCTATGATTTCTGGGGATTCGATCCAGGAGTAGCCCCAGACCACTCATATGCTGGGTTCTCTCGCTTTAAAAGCCAGTTTTGCGGTACCTCGATTGAATTGATCGGCACTTGGGATTTCTACTTTATGGATCAGCTGGCCGATGTTGTTATTCGAGCCTTCAAAGAAGTCTCCGTCACGTAACAACTGAAATCGGTGACCGGCCGGAAAAGGCATTCTTGATAAGAACGGCGCGCTAGCGGCGCGAAGTCCGATTTCACTTAAGTTCTAAACATCTTGGAATCAAGCCAGTGAGCTTTCCAGCCAGGGCAGCGCTGACGCGCCCGCGCAGTCTGACCGCCGGCGAGCTGCGCTACGCGATCGACGGCATGGTCGAGAAGACCGTACAGCTGATCGACGGCCTGCCCCACGACGAGCGCGGCATGCGCATCACCTTCCGCAACTGGACGCCCGTCTGGGTGCACCCGGAGACCGGCATCCTGATGCGCTCGCCGCAGCCGCCGAAGCGCCACTTCGTGCGCAAGACCACCTTCGAGCAGATCCCGATCGACGCGAGCACCAAGCTCGTTAAGTTGAACGGCCTCTGGTTCGTGGTCAGCTTCGAGCCGCTGCCGCCCTCTCTCGGGTCCCGACATTTTTTTGGGGAGAAGCTACGTTAAGCCCGAAAGGCTTAACTAGCAAAGGATTCGGGACCCGTTCTGAAATACCGTATTTCGGTACTGAACAACTGTTCCAAAACTGAATGAATT
>JADYXQ010000173.1 GCA_021772135.1 Candidatus Obscuribacter sp. | reverse complement strand
TGAGAGGCAGAGTTCGCCGATTTCGTCTTGTCGCCGCACCGGCAGAAAGGCTGAGAAGTCGCCGGAAATGGAAATTTGTTTAGCCAGCGCGCTCATCTCAATTAACGGCCGGTTCACCCGCTTGGCCAGCCACAGGCTAATCAGTACGGTAACCACACCGGTAGCGAAAATAATTTCAAGAAAAACGAAAAGGTCTTTTTTCAGGCGGCGCTCAATTTCTGTCAATGGCACCCCGACGCGAATAACGCCGGTGGTGGTTCCTGATGAGCGCACGGGGCAAGCAACGTACATCCAGTTCTTCAAACTTTCAGGATCGCTTCTGGTTGATTTGGATATAACCCCGGCCAGGGCCTCATTGATTTCTTGTTCTTTGGCCAGGTTCTCTTGTGGTCGCGGCTCAGATGAGTCAGCAAGCAACCGCCCCACCGAATCAACCACAACGATGGCGACACCAAGCCTGGTGGCACGTCTATCTACAGCCGATTGAATACGCAACCTTGATTTGGGCGAATCGAGTTCGAGGTCGTTGTCAATTTCCAGACCAAGGTTGACCGCTTCTACCTCAAGAGTGTTTTGCAGGTCGGTCAATGACTCTTTTCGAATGGCGACCAGGGCCCAGAAGCTTACCGCCGCCAGGGCGAAGGTAATGACAATGAGATAAGTGATCAGCAGCTGGTTAGCCAAACTGCGAAAAAGCCATTTATATAAGATGCGGTCGAGAAGGTTCACTTCGCCCTCAGGATGTTCCTGAACTGATCACTAGTCTAAAGTCTAACCTCGTTTTTACAAGAGCCCAAAACGTGGCAACAGTCTGAATTTACGTAAGGTTTAGGCTCTACTCAACGGTTTTTCCCGTCTCTTGACTAGCGCCTCGTGGGCTAGGCATTCTCTCAATATGTGGGAAACTACTTCACAGTCACTATAATCTTTTTGATTGCTTCTAAGCTTCAAAAATCTATTTAGTGCTCTGACTCAGAGGAGGTCCTGTTTAGAAATGTCCGTTGCAAACGTTACCGATTCCACCTTCGAACAGGAAGTGTTGAAAGCTGATATCCCAGTTCTAGTCGACTTCTGGGCTCCCTGGTGTGGACCATGCAAGGCCGTAGCACCTGTAGTTGAGGACCTTTCCAAGGAGTACGAGGGGAGACTCAAAGTAGTCAAACTGAATACAGACGAAAACCCCAAAACCGCCCATGCATATAAGATTCGTGGCATTCCAAGCCTATTCCTGTTTAAAGCTGGACAGGTTTGCGAGGAGGTTGTAGGCGCTGTGCCGAAATCGACTCTTGCCAAGGCCATCGAACAACACGTATAGAGCGATGGGCATCTATTTAGAGCCCATCTCCCATTTTATAGAGATACATCAGTCGGAGAGTTCTTCCCGGCTGATTTGAAAGGAGAAGCAAATGCAATTTTACCCTGGCCGAAATCTAGCGAGTCTTGCGCTATCCGCAGCGCTCTTGCTCGGAATCGGACTCGTTGGCACCACTACCGAAGCACAAGCTCACAGAACCAGACATCATCACACGCATCACCATTACTACAGACATGATGCCGCCGACGTGGCCATGAAAAATGCCGATTGCTCAACCACTTGTGAAGCTTTAAAAAAAGCCGGTCTTGTGGGCGCGCTACGCATTCGCGGACCAATCACAGTATTTGCTCCAAGCAATGCCGGTTGGGCCAAAATGACCAAAGAGAACCGTGAAGGCTTGATGAATGATCCTAAGCGTTTGAAAGAAGTGCTCAAGTATCACGTAGTCAAAGGCAAATACTCTGCTGCTGACCTTGCTGATAAGCACTCATTGACCACACTGCAAGGTGAGTCATTAATGGTTCAGAGCAAGTCAGGAACTGTGCTTGTAGATGGTTGTATCGTCACAACTGCCGATGTTCCTTGCGACAACGGTGTGATTCACATCATCGACGCCGTGGCCATTCCGGAAAGAGGCAAATAAGCTTTTTCGGCTTATAGTTCTAAAAATCTTGACTGGGTGGGCATTTTGCTCACCCAGTTTGGTTTCATGGAGTTGGTTGCTTGAAAAGCTTGAGCGATATCGCTCAAGCTTTTCAAGCAAAGTTCAGGGTAATCACTTATTGTGATTCCGTAATGGGAATGTGTAAAAGTTCTAAGGCTATGCCAATATATATGTAGACTGCGGTCTATAGGCTACCTTACCGCTTGGTATTGAGGACGAGGGAAAGAGGCATGGAACGAGGGACGGAATGAAGGAAGCGGTTATCGGATTTATCATCGCTCTAGTGACGAGCTGCATACTGGCCGGCAACGACGGCGGTAACCCGCTGATCTCGCCAACCGGCTGGACATTCGCCAACGCGCCTGCGCCTGATGCTGTCACCGAAGTTAATGCCGGAACTTTCCAGGGTGAGGTGCTCGACTCGGGCTTGCCGGTAATGGTGGAGTTTTACAAAGAAAATGACGCCCACTGCCTGACCATGAAACCAATCGTCAGTAAGTTAGCTAATGACAGTCAGGGCTATGTGCGCGTCGTTAAAGTCAACGTTGATACCAATCAAGCATTGGTAGAACGCTACGACGTCGAAGGCGTACCTGGCTATGTACTCTTTAAAGAAGGCAAGGCCATAAACGGCGTCAAAGGCGAAATGTCGCAGACTGATTTGACCAAGTGGATCAAACGCGAATTAGACATGCCGGTGGATTAGCCAATGCTTAAATACGCCATTGCTTTCTTCGTAGCCATGATTATGTCGGCCACCTTCATTAACTACCAGGGACCAGCAAGTCCGATGCCCGTGGGCCTATCAGACGTCAAAGCTACTTCGCTTGGTGTATGGAAAAGACGCGAAGGATTGATTCCGGAAGTGAAAGTAACTGGCGCTTTTCGCAAATATAGATACATGGTCGACGTCAATAACAAAAACGAGAATAGAGATGCCGACGGTTTCGGCAACGAATAGGAGAGGCTAAGAATCATGAAAAATTGGGCTCGTTGGACCCTTTTTATACTCTGGACTGTTGGCTTGATTCTCACGGCCCAATATTGGAATCCGTTTGCATCTCTGCCCGCTTTTCTCAAATATTCGGTGATAACGTTGGTGGTAGCCGTTCTTTACGGTGCCTTCTTCATTATCATTCAATTCTATTTGATGCTTTCGGTGATTTTCCCGCTGCCCCCTCGGGCAGACAGCAAAGCACCAAAAAGCATCTGGAAGCGCTGGTTCAAGTGGCTTTTCAAAGACTCGCCTATCAATCCAAACGCTCCCAAAACTCTCGAAGAAATGACGGGTAATGAGAAAGCCAAACAAGAAATTCGAGAAGTGATCGACATTATTCAAAAGTCAAAGCACTACGAAGACTCTGGCGCCCAGGTGCCAAAAGGAATGCTTTTCGTCGGCCCTCCCGGAGTGGGCAAAACTCTGTTTGCCAGAGCCATAGCCAATGAAGCCGGCGTGCCATTCTATGTCATCGATGGCGGGGGCGTTGCCGGAATTTTCATGGGCCTTGGTGTGCTCAAATTGAAAACCTTATTCCGCAAATTGAAACAACACGACCGCTCAATTTTGTTCATCGACGAAATTGAATCAATGGGCTCGAAACGCTCTCAGGATCAAGGCTTCGGCGGCATTGCCGACATGAACATGACCCTCAATACTTTGCTTACCGAGATGGACGGATTTAGCGGTTCGAAAATTATGGTTATTGGTGCCACCAATAACGACTCAATGCTCGATCCGGCACTCATGCGCGCAGGCCGCATGGACAGACGCATTTACTTCCAGATGCCCACTCCTGAAGAACGGTCTGAACTGTTCAAATATTATCTGGCAAAAGTAGCATGCGATGAAACTATCGATTACGAGCAAATCACAATGCTCACTGCCAACTATTCACCGGCTGAAATTTCCAATGTAGTCAATGAAGCTGCCTTGATTTCCAGACGGCCAGGCAACCCCAACAAAGTCACTACCGCCATGATTCTGCAGGCTCTGGATAGAGTATCCGTAGGCCTTGAGCGCTCTTTGACCAATTCGGGTGTGGAGCTCGTCAACCACGATCCTTCAATCAGATTTTCAGATGTGATCGGCATCGATGACATTAAGCAAGAACTGGTGGAAGTAGTTGATTTCCTCAAGCGCGGTGATGAGCTGCGCAAAATTGGGGCAAAAATTCCCAAAGGCGTACTCTTAGTTGGGCCTCCTGGTGTCGGTAAATCAATGTTGGCCAAAGCAATTGCCAATGAAGCCGGCGTACCATTCTACGGCCTGTCAGCCAGTTATCTGAACAACTTTGGTTTTGGCGCCGGACGCATCAAAGCACTTTACACCCAGGCTCGTCAGAGTCCAGCAGCGATCGTTTTCATTGACGAAATTGATGCCATCAACGGCTCCGGATCTGGTATTGCAGAACCTCTGGGAAAAGCCCGCAATGCTTCTTTAAATCAGCTTCTGGTCGAACTTGACGGGCTTGGCCGCAGCAATGTAATCACCATAGGCGCCACTAACATGCAAGATGATTTCGATCCGGCGTTTTATCGCTCCGGTCGTTTTGATCGCAAAGTATTTATTGGAGTGCCTGATGCCGAATCACGCAGTCTTATCTTTGAAAAATATCTCAAACTTATAAGTCTGGCTTCAGAACCTGATTTGAAGAAATTGGGCAAGCTTTCCTTCAATTTTTCTGGGGCCGACATTGCCGCAGCTTGTAATGAAGCCGCAATATTAGCGGTGCGCAAGGGCAAGAGTCAGGTAACTGAAGAAGAACTGGAACAAGCAATTGACAAGGTGATGATTACCGCTGGTCACAAGCTCAACGTTGCAGGCATGAACCTTTCCAGAGTGCCCGATCTTGGCGTGAAGCTAGATGATTTGAAAGGGGTGGAAGAAGCGAAAGCGGAAGCCGCTGAAGTCATTGCTTTGCTGAAAAATATGAAACTGGTGGAGAAATTTGGCTTGAAGCCAACTAAAGGCATTCTTCTGGTTGGCCCGCCCGGCACTGGTAAAACCATGCTGGCAAAAGCAATTGCCAACGAAGCCGGTATTGCTTTTTATTCTCTCTCCGGCGGCGATTTCCAATCAATGTGGGCCGGTATCGGCTCAAACAGAGTGTCTGCGGTCTACGAACGGGCGAGACGTAGCGGTAAACCAGCCATTGTGTTCATCGATGAAATTGACGCAATTGGCGGCAAGCGCGGTGAAGATTTGGGCGGCGGCGCCATTATGGACGCCAACAAAACCCTCAATACGCTTCTTGTTGAACTGGATGGATTCGGTAAAACGAACATTCTCACCATCGGCGCAACCAATAGTATGCATATGCTCGATCCCGCACTGCTCAGACCGGGCAGGTTTGATCGACACATTGATGTACCGTTGCCTAATTTGGAAGGCCGCGAAGCGATTCTGAAAAAGTATTTGGAGAAATTTAAAGTTTCGCCAAACGTACAAATCATGGAAATTGCGCGCATGACTTTCTTGCAAGCAGGGGCAGACCTGGCCAATGTGGTCAATGAAGCCGGCCTGTTTGCCATTCGCGAAGGACGAGTCGAAATCACTCATTCAGATATGATTCGCGCTATCCAGCGTGTCAGCTTCGGTATGAGCCGCAGCCAGCATATCGGCGTGAAAGAGCTCTTTGAGACGGCTTATCACGAAGCCGGCCACACTATCGTTTCTTACTTCCGCAATCGCAAAGAGCGTATTCAAGTGGTAACGATTGTTCCCACAGGGCGCGCGCTTGGCTATATGTGGTCTGTGGAGAAAGAAGACCGTTTTGTCTCGGGTGCCAACAAACAAGATTATCTCGTTGATATCGAGGTCTCTCTAGGTGGCTATGTGGCAGAAAGCCTCCATATGGATACCACCACCAGTGGTGTGTCGCAGGATCTGGTCAATGTCGGCAATATTGCTCGCCGAATGATCAAAAACTGGGGCATGGGCTCATTCCCATACAACACTTTAAAAGCCCACGGTGACGAACGAGGGCACGGTATGTATGATGGCTGGGGAGTAGCTTCACCTCAAACCGAGCGCGAAATTGAACTTGAGATCAAGGAAGTCGTGGAAGGTTGCCTGGAAAATGTTCGCAATCTGCTCAAAGAAAAACGCAAAGAATTAGATTTGATCGCCCATGCATTAGTAGAGAAAGAAACTCTCTTCTACAAAGATCTGGTTCATATTCTTGAGCCAGGCAAAAGTGAAGATCAAATCAACAAAGAGATTGACACACTTTCGGAACGGAAACTTGTGGGTACCGCACCGATCGTCAATCTGGAGTTCTTGCCCGGTTTAACGCAAATTGGGCAGGGAGCAGGCGGTGCTGGAGGCGGTGGCAACGGCTCCAATAACGCACCTAACAACAAAACACCTGAAATAAATCCGAAAACCGGTGATCTGCCAGACAATTTCCATCCCGAGGACTAAATTGTTTTTTCGATTGAATTTGTTCAGCAAGTCAAAGGCAGCCCACCGGGCTGTCTTTGTTTTCTGTCTTTGTCTGTTGATGCTCTCAGTGACTGCTCTACAGTCTTCAGCATATGACTTTGGTTTCAGCGACAAAAAAACACGTCCGCCCTGCTTATTTAAGGTAACTTCGGCCAAACCTTTTGCACCATTGACGAGGGCCATGATGCTGCAGGCCTCAGACCACAAAAAAGACTGGACAGGTGGAGATGCTGCCTTCAGCATCGAGCTGGGCCCTAAACGCACCCTGTGGCTCTATGGTGACTCGTTTATCGGCCTCATGCAGGCCAATAAACGAATTGACTCCACCATGGTGCACAACGCCCTGGCCATTGAAGAAAGAGTAAGTAACCCTCCCGGAAAATTTACTTACTTCTGGGGCAGTCAAAACAAGCGGGCCGGTAAACTGAGCGACCAGGGCTTTTTTCAATGTGACGATCCCCTTGATTATTATTGGCCAGGTCACGGCTTCACGGCCGGCGGCAAGCTCTACATCTACATGCATGTGGTGCGCACAGATAAAAAGCTGCCGGCGCCATTCCAATTTGACTTACGCACTGATCACCTCTTCACCATTTCAAACCCGCAAGACTCGCCTGAGCTCTGGCGTTGGGAGACTACGCGGGTTAAGAACAGCGCCAAGCGCCTGCTTTTCGCGGCCGCCTGCGTGAAGGATGAAAAATTTGCCTACATTTATTGCACCAATAGCGGTGTCAGCTTCAATAAATTCAAACACCCAGTTTGTCTCGCCCGCGTTCCTCTGGCCCAGGCAGACAATATAAAATCAGGCAAACTTGAGTGGTGGTGCGAGAAGTGGCGACCTACTATGGAATTTCCAGAGATGCTTTTTGAAGACGGCGCCTCCGAAATGTCAGTGACAAAACTGGACGGACTGCCGGGATATTTCGCCTTCTACTTTGCTCCGGACAAACTAGAAATTATGATGCGGCATGCAGTTGCGCCGGAAGGCCCTTGGTCAGAGAGAGTGTCTGTTTATCAGGTAAAAAAGCAGGCAGACATGTTTTACTACAGCGCCAAAGCCCATCCCCAGTATGCTAAGGGTAAGGGCGAGATTGTGCTCACCTACTGCACCAACAGCAATAGATTTTCACGTTTAAGCGACGGCGACATTTATCATCCGTTGGCTTTAAAAGTTGTAATTGCGCCGACTAAATAAGGGCGCTATCAGTTATGCATGCCGGTTAATTTTTGCCCTCATAAAGGGCGTGCACTGAATTGCGATCGCGCTCTGAGAGAATTCCGGCATAGGGCGGATGGGCCATGGGAAACATAATATCGTGTGGATTGCTTGAATGACCCAGGCCTAAGGAGTGTCCCACTTCATGCAAAACGTAGGCATCAAGCCGGCTTGCATCCTTATGATCTTCCCAAAAGACTTCAACCCGTGACCATTTAAAAGCATCGTAGTTGGTATCATCCCATTGTTGTGCAGTTTCGCCGGCCTTTAAACCAAGGGCATTGCCGTGAGCTCCGCGCACCACTCTAACCAGTTTGCAAACAATATCGGCAGAGCGCTGATCGGGCACCACCACAAAATCGACTTTGCCACCACTGGCATCTCGCCACTGCTCGAATGAGTGCACCACACACTGATGAAAAACATCCTTAAGTGGCTTCAATTCAGGATCTGACCAGATTGATATGCGCACAGGCATATCCGTTTTCTTCCATTTGTGAGCTTCGGAAAAATCTATATAATGCGGCGAATTAGCGTCCCCAAGAGAGCGGTAATAATTCAGACGTCTCATGGACAAGTTGACATGCGCTTCGTCCATGGCGTCTAAATTTCTGCTTTTGAGAATTTGTTTGTAAACCAGTATGGCATCGGCGAACCGGCCGGTATGCTCATAGATTTCAGCCATTGAAAAACGCGCAGCATTGTCGCGCGGGTTAATAAAAGTGCAGGCTAAAAACTGGCTTTCAGCTTTAGAAAAACGCCCCTGCTCAAGCATGGCGCGACCAAGGCCAAAGTGAGCAGACAAACTGTCCGGCGCTAACTTTACTGCTTCGGCAAAAGTCTCCTGCGCTTTTTTCAATTGCGAAGTTTTTAAAAATAATTTGCCTTGAACTACAAGTTGGCTGATTTCTTTTGCACTGGTGTTCGACGACACAGGCCTGGGCAAGGGCGTCAAAGGTTGAGCCACAGCAGCTGCAGTGCTTAAACAAACAAGCGCGAACAAAACACCTAAATTTTTAGCCATGGCCATTTCTCTATATTAGCCTCAAATAGAAAATATCCGTACGCAAAAAAAAGGACGCCGGGCGTCCTTTTTAAGATAATCTCTGCGACTATTCTAACTAGCTGATTTTAAAGTCGCTAAAGTCAGGCTCTGCAGTTGTATTGCCTGATTTTACCATTCTATCTTTGTCTGCTTTCTCGCGAGCGAGTCTGTCACGAGTGGCTTTTTCACGAGCTAGACGCTCACTTTGCTGTGTGGCGCCCACAGGAGCAACATAAGCGTCATCTTCAGGATTTACGTTTCTGCTGAGGATGCTGGGTTTGACTTCCGGCGGCGCTACTACCGGGGTGTCTTTGACTACAGGTGGCGTTACTACCGTCGTGTCTTTACCTACCGGCGGTGTGACTGCCGTGGTGTCTTTACCTACAGGTGGCGTTACTACCGTCGAGTCTTTAACTACCGGCGGTGTGACTGCCGTGGTGTCTTTAGGCGTAGTGTCGACAACACCTTCACCGTTGCGCTTGCCCTCAAATTGCGATGGCAATTCTTCCTCTGCTTTTTTCTTAGCTGCTTCGGCAATTTCAAGTGCCTTAGCATCAAATTGTTTCAGAGTTGCTTCAACGCGAGCTTTCACTACTTCCGGCGACATCACATGCACGATATCTCCAGGGTGCAGCATCTTGTTTTGATCGAGGCGACCGCCCCAACCGTTAGATTTAGCCAGTGCTTCAGAGAGTCCCACCACTTTTTGCTCATTGCTGTGGCTGCCGTCTTTTTCTTGACGCAGCACATCGCGAGCAATTCTGTCCCAACCCTGTCCGGGCTGTACGGTGTAGTCAGCGCGAGCTTTGAAGTGATCTTCCACTGACTTAGCGAAAGCTTCTCTCACTTTTGTCACATCTTCGCCGGCTTTGATTTCAGGCATCACCAGCTCTGGAATTGGCTTCGGTGCTTCGTATCGGGCTACGGGACGCTGGGCATTACCGTCGCCGGTCTCCTTCACAACTGGACGCTGAGCAGTCTGACGCTCACCATTGCCGTCATTGGTCTCTTTCATCACCGGACGGCGAGCCGTCTCTTGTGTATTTGGACGCTGGCTTGTTTGGTCGTCATCAGTCTCAGGCTTGAGCGGTCTGACGCGTCTCTGGCCACTAGTCTCGCCGGAGCGCACTGGTTGTCCGTTGCCGTCGACAACGGGACGGTTGTTGCCGTCAACAACTTCACTATTGTCAGTCTTCACTGGTCTTCTGCTATCGGCTTGCACCGCGCGCACTCCAGTCTGATCTTCAGCCACTGCTCGCTCATTGCGAGGCGTCCCACTGGCATTGCTGGCCCACATATCGTCTACAGACTGACCACGCATCCCAGCTAAACGCTTGAGGTCAATTTCGCCATGAGTGACTTTGTCTGGCTGGCCATTATGCTCTCTGCCACCACCGGCGCGATCGTATTGTCCACGCAGGGATTTACCGAGGTCGTCATCCCATTGCGAATCAAGCAAACGGGCCACTCTGAGATTTTCTCGGTTGTAGCCGAAGTCTCCGCGCGACTCTCCGTCGTCGAAGTTCTTAATGAATTTGCGAACGTCTTTGCGCGATATTTCGCCATCAGGTTTGTCAGCGCGCTGAGTATCGAGAACAGCTGCCAGAGAGCGCCTGGGATCGCCGTCATTGCGCAATAAGGC
>JADYXQ010000172.1 GCA_021772135.1 Candidatus Obscuribacter sp. | reverse complement strand
TCTAATTTTGGTTAGTGGGTCTAATACCGAACCCTTAACTGATATTTGGGGTACTCTTGCCGATTGTGGTCAAGCGGCAATTCAAATTGTCGCTCATTATTTTGCGTCGATATAGGAATCGCGGTGGCAATGCTACACTGGCGCTCATGCCGAAAGTGTCATGCCCTAAGTGTAGCAAGGAGAAGAACCAGACCATCGCTGGTTCGTTAACTCAATTTCTTTTGGGCAACGCTGTCTGCGAGTGCCAAACTGCTCGCAAAATGGCAAATGCAAAGCATGATCTTGCATATTGTTCGCGCTGTGCTAAAAAAATCAGAACCGGGGTAAAAGCTTCTCTTACCGCTTTTCTTCAAGGTCAGAGCTACTGCTGCTGTGCACGAACTGTAATGGTTGGAAAAACAAACACACTACTTTCCGCCACCCAAACAAGTGGTGGCAATGCCGCTCGTGAAGCAGTTATTTTAAGGGCGCAGTTACAGCAAGAGTTAGAAACTTCGCACACACTTTCTGACACATACAGACTGGTTGAATTGCTTGGCGAAGGCGGCATGAGCTACGTCTACTTAGCTGAACACGTGCGACTCCATCGCATGGTAGCTGTCAAACTGATGAAGACAGATCTGGAAATCGAAAACAGTGAAAAGCTTTTTGCCGAAGAAGCAAGAAGGCTGGTTTCGTTGAGCCATCCGTGTTTGACACAGATACTAGATTTTGCTGTTCACAAAGGCAAATGGCCTCTTCTTGCTATGGAGCTAATTAAAGGCGAAACCCTGGCAGATAGAATGGAGCGCCTTGGTCCTTTAGAAGTAGATGAAGCTCTGAGTTTGTTCAAGCAGGTAGCAGAAGGGCTGGCATACATACACCTCAAAGCTCTTGTGCACAAAGATTTGAAACCAGGCAATATCATGCTGGCGAACACAATCGATGGGCAATCAAGCTCTAAAACTGAGGTCAAAATACTCGACTTCGGCATCAGTCAACTGATCATGCACGGTGACACCGAAGCTTCGAAAGACCATTTGCCAAAGGTTTCCAACTTGGGCTCTCCCAGCTACATGAGCCCAGAGGAATGGAAACGAGAAAAGATTACACCCAGAACCGATCTTTACGCCTTTGGATGCTCGCTCTACGAGGCATTGACAGGTCATGCCCCTTACGACGCAGATACGATTGAGGAGATACGGAAGAAACATCTTCTGGCACCATATCCGGGGCTAACTACAAACAGCATCAATGGAAACTTCAACCTCGATCTGGATTTACTAATTAAGAAGTTGTTGTCTAAATCGCCTGAGGAGCGCTATCGTAGCGCCCAGGAGGTAATCAATGCTCTTGATGAATTGCAGAAAAAACGCCTGGCAAAACTGGCCAGCTCGAAAGTCGAAGCAGTACCATCAGCAAAATTCAAAAAGTCAAAACCCATAGCGCTACTGCTGCTTGCCGCTAGTCTAACCCTGGGCGGATCTTTATGCGCAGTGCTGGTCTACCCAAAATATCAAAGCTCTTCTCTTGTGGATAAAATTAGTGGGAGTGATAGCAAAGGGCAATTAAGTGTCGACCTGAAAAAGGAATTCATTTTCCTGCCCAGATTCGATAGTGTAGATCTGCCAAATCATCCAACCGGTGTCAAGAAAGAAAGAGCACCGCTACAGTCAGTTAAGGTCTCGCAAACGGGTCAAAAATACTCTATTGAAATTCCAAAGGGAGTATTTCTAGGGACATTTCGGCAGAGCGGCGGCTTCTCTGGTCTAGTTGGGGAGTTTCGCAACGATCTTGTCATTGACGCCTCTAAAGGCAAAATCTCTTGGTCGGTTAATCGGGACATGAGAAACATTCTTCGCGACAGCGAAGAGGCATCCTTCGAGAACGAGCAATATGCCAAGTTTGTTCAGTCGCTGGCAATCCTTCCTATAGTCGCGGTATCGGGTCACGGGCCAACAGACGACGGTGACTTAAGGGCAATTTTTTGCATACCAAGTCTTGGTTCGGTTACTTGGTCGAACATCAATTCATGCCAACCCGACAAGCTTGGTGCCCTAAAGAATCTCCGTTCCTTAACATTGATACGAACGGGCTCTTTATTACAAAGCGAGACTGCAAATAGTCAACACCTCAGTGGCGATGAAATTGCCACTCTCAAAAATCTTCTCAATTTAGAATTTCTCAAAGTTAGTGCTCTTGGGGATCTCACAAGTCTTCTAGAAAGATTGAAGGGCTCAAAAAATCTGCAGCATCTAATTTTAGAAAACTCAAATTTAACTGATCGCAACTGTGAGCAAATTGCCAAGATTAAGCAACTCAAGGTGCTGAGTCTGACGAAGGTTCAAGTCAGCAAGAGCGGTCTACTCTCACTATTGAACCAAGTAAAAGTTGAAACGCTTGAATTTTATCCTGTTTCCGAACAACACCTGCAAGCCTTCACCGAACTGAACAGCGGGCACAAGATTAAGAACGTTTATTTAGCACAAGGATGGCTGTCCGAAGCCAAATATTATTACCTGGTGCAAGCATTAAAACGAAAACACATCAGGGTTCGCGAATTAACCGATAATTATGACAACGAGCTCCGAATGAATGATGTTGTCGGTTTATAGAAACAAAAGAACGCCGGATAATTTTTGTCCGGCGTTCTTCGCTATTTACTTGAACTAATTAGATATAACCCAAATTTTGCTGTGCGCCTGCTGGTGGCAATATGCGCAATCGTCTCTGGGGCTCGTCTCCAACACTGCGGCTGGAAAGATTGAAGCGTTCCACCAACTGGTGCTGCAACCTTCTTATATACGCTTTGCGAGGGGTGAGTTCTGTTGGTTCGAGCCGATCCATCACCCTGGCGATGGCCTGCCTTGCTTCTTCTAGTGCCACTTCAGTTTCATCGATATCGCCTTCGATATCTACTGATCCGATTGATGACTCCTCGAGATGCAGCGCTTCTCTCAGCGCTTTTTGTATTTGCGGCAGATTGTTGCTTTTGACCACGTAGACCGGTACACCCTGTGCTTCTGCCAGGCTGAAGATTTTCGCTCCGGCCCGGGCATAGCTGCGCAACGCTAATATAGCGTCGGCTTCGTCAATGCCTTTGACCACTTCTACAGGTAACTGCAATGTCTTACAAACCCGCTCTAGAAGCCCTTTGCTCACGGCATAAGGATAAACCTTGAGGTGAGTTTCTTTAGGCGAGGCCCAATCGCTGGCGAATGGTTCCAAACCTTCCACCATTGATACAGTCAAGGTTGGGTCTGGCTTTTGCACCACAGCAAAACTACCCGTGGCTTCGTCGCGACGACGAATCTCAGGGTGAATTTGCCAGCCGCGCAAGAGTTGATCTACAGCCTCAGCCACATTGCGGTGAACCGCTAGTGTTTGTCTATCGAGAATTTCGACGCAAACATCAAAGGTCGGTTCGCTGGAGCGTTCTAGCACAGTTTTTTGCGTGCCCCGTCTTCTGGCTTCATCGTCGCCCAGGGTAACGGTTTGTATGCCACCGACCAGATCTACAAGTGTAGGGTTTTTGAGCAAATTATCGAGAGCGCTACCGTGCGCGGTGCCGATTAGAGTGACGCCTCTTTCAGCGATTGTTCTGGCTGCCTGCGCTTCTTCTTCAGTACCGATTTCATCGATAACGATTACTTCTGGTGTGTGATTCTCTACAGCTTCGATCATCACAGCTGCTTGTTGTTCAGATCTTGGCACCTGCATGCGTCTGGCTCTGCCGATGGCAGGGTGAGGCACATCGCCGTCGCCGGCAATTTCATTAGAAGTATCAATGACGATTACGCGTTTCATCAGCTCGTCAGCCAGTACGCGAGCCATTTCACGCAGTTTGGTGGTTTTGCCTACGCCCGGGGGTCCGAGGAATAAGATTGATTTGCCAGATTCCACCAGGTCTCGAATTACGTCAATTGTGCCTGAAATAGCGCGTCCTACGCGGCAAGTGAGGCCGATGATATTACCGGCGCGGTTGCGCAATGCTGAAATGCGGTGGAGGGTTCTTTCAATTCCTGCTCGGTTATCGCCAGAGAACTGGCCCACTCTAGCTACCGCAGCTTCCAGATCATCATGAGTGATCGGTTGATCAGAGAGGTAGAGGGTGTGCCTGTCCAGATAGCGCGCTTCCGGCAGGCGGCCGAGATCCATTACTACTTCGTAAAGTCCGTTGGTATCTTTTTCAATAGCCTTCTGCATTTCTGGAGGCAGAATTTCTAGAAAAGATGTTAGATCGTCGGCTGGAGCAATCACTTCCATTTAGTTTCTCCGTGGTGGTCGAGCAGTTACCTGCATACTCATATTATTTGGCGATGATGGTGAATTCTTTGTTCTCCGTTAATTCCAGCACCTCCTCGGTTATACGTTGGCCGGGTATAAGCACGGGGATACCGGGAGGACAGGGGCAGACGATCTCAGCTGAGATCTGACCTTCAGCTTCTTCTCTGCCAACCACCTGGGTTTTCTGTCCGATTACCTGATGGGGTGGCAGCATAGCCTGGAAGCCGGGTTTTTGAATTACTGTTTTGTTGGCGATGGCATATAGAGGGCTTACCGCTCTTTCTTGCGAACTGAAGGCAATCAGGGTCTGTCCCAATAATTCAATGTCGGCTTCGACGCTGCCGGCGCCCAATAAGAAGAGCACACCCTGACCAAGCACGGCTTCGGGGAAAATGCCGCGATCAATGAGGTAGTTGTAGAGAGTGCCTGGATCTTCGTGCTCTGGGCTGACGAGAATGTGGCTGGGAGTGGTACTCCCAGCGGTGGCGTAAATGCGCAACG
Organism: Candidatus Obscuribacter sp.; assembly: GCA_021772135.1. Classification (GTDB taxonomy): domain Bacteria; phylum Cyanobacteriota; class Vampirovibrionia; order Obscuribacterales; family Obscuribacteraceae. The sequence goes on along the minus strand of JADYXQ010000172.1, from coordinate 3,630 downwards.
CTCCGGCAGCTCTGACTTTATTTTCCAGTAAAAGTTTGAGATCGTCGAAATGCTCAACCAGTTTGCCGCCGCGATTGGTAAGGTATTTGGTGGCGCGCTCGATGCTGCTCAAGAGCAGATAGCTGGGGCTGGAGCTGGTAAAGCTATTGAGGGCAAATTTGACTGAGGCGCAATTGAGTCTGCTCTTTTTAGGCAGATGAATCAGACCTGTTTGGGTCAGGCCCGGTAAGGTTTTGTGCAAACTATGGGCGACAGCATCGGCGCCGCCGGTGATGGCCGACTGCGCATGCTCGGCTATATAATGAGCGCCGTGAGCTTCATCGACGATTAAGGCGGCATCGGCTTGTCTGGCTACTTGAGCTAGTGCCCGGATGTCGCTAAGGGCTCCTTGATAAGTAGGTGACACTACAAGAATAGCGGCGACTTTACCGCTGCCCGATGTTTTGAAAGAGGTCAGTGCTTTTTGCACGCAACTCGATGTGGTGCTGCCCCAGAAGCCCCAGTTGGTCTCCCAAACAGGCTCGTACCAGACCGGTGTCAGACCGGCCAGGGCAATGGCTTGAATGGCAGACCGATGGGCGTTGCGTGGCATGAGAATGGTATCGCCCAGCTCGCGGGCGGCAAAAATTGCTGCCATCAAAGCGGCTGATGCGCCGTTCACCGATAAGAAGGTATGTTCGCTGCCCCAGAGCTGCGCACAGTTTTCTTCGATTGCAGCAATCACAGTTTGTGGGTTAGAGAGCTCGTCCAAGCCGGGCAATTCGGTGAGGTCACCTTCTGCCCGTAACCAATTTTTTCCGCCAGGCATCAGTGTGTTCAGACGCCCTTTGTGACCGGGTGTATGAAAAGACGCTTTTTCAAAATTGATATGACGCTCGGCTGCTCCGCTGAGCGAATTCCACCGGAGATTCACGGCGGAAGCGTTTTTACCGTGATCAACATTTCGGGTTGGATCAACCCCTGAATCGTCTGCATTAACTACTGGTTCGGTCAAAGATTGAGGACCTGAAACACTTGGTAGTAACCCTGAAATGCGCAAGGCTAAAGTGCTTATGGCTAGAGCATTTCAGCTTAATCAGTATAGCACGGTGTCAAGGGACGAACGGGTAGCAAAAGCTGTCAGGTAGCGGTCTTCGGTATATGGTTTCGCTATGAACACAGTGCCGCTCTAGATCGTTATTGTGCATAGATAAGGTGCTGCACTAAATTCGTTAGTAGTCGCTGTTGGCAACCGGCCTGGCTCGCTTTGTGGGTTTAGTTGACCGGTCTATTGCTGAATGGCCAAAATTTTTTGCGGTTGAGTGGACGTTGAAATGTTTTCGATTTTAAGATTGGTTGGATTTGTTGAAGGTGATGCCACTACATCTGGTGCAAGCTTGTATAACTGAAACGAAAAACATCGACCTTTTGTGGTCGACGTTTTCCGTCAGCTAGCCATTATTTTTGCTCGGCGGCTAAGAGTAGATAAGCGGCATAGAAGCTTTTTTGCAATTCAAAGACGCTGCTTGCAAGGGCCGATTTACTGATCTTTTTGTCGTCGATGGATTTCTGACACTTGTGCATCGCTTTATAGAGCTTTGTGCGCAAAGGTTTCGGCAAAGCTTTTTTACGTCTGTCCGCGGCAACCAGTGCATAATCAGGCGATTTCTGAATGGCATCGGCGGCTTTGGCATAGTCGGCGATCAGACCGAGCACCTTTTGTTTGCTGCCATAAGTTTTTGGTATTCGAAATTGAATTTTCATGAGTTGTTTGTTTGGTAAGGACACAGGCTCGGCGCAAGCTGAGATAAAATGACGTGAATAGGGAATGTTGCGCTTTGAGTGATGTCTGCTTGTGCCTCTCAGTAGCCTGTGCAAAGTAACTGAGCTGAAGCTGGAAACCAGGTAAATTAACCGCGTCGATGGAGTGAGTATGAGGTTTTTTACCCCGCTGTTTCTGGCTGTGATTTATGCGGTTCCTGTTTTTGCCGCTCCTGTTTCTCGTGCTCCTGCTTCTGAATCAGCAACGTCTCAAGTTCTTGCCAATCGCCCGATTAAGGATAAATGGGCGCTGGTAGTAGGCATCAGCCAGTTTCAAAATCCGAAGTTGAAACTTCTCTACGCCGCCAAAGACGCTCAAGATTTCAGTCAATATTTGATCAAAGAGGGCAATTTCGCCCCCGATCACGTCAAGCTGCTGACCGATGGAGACGCCACGCAAAAACGCATTATGTCTGAGCTGGGCAGCAAGTGGTTGCCGCACATGGCTAACCCTGACGACCTTGTGGTGATTTTCATTTCGAGCCATGGCAGCCCTGCCGATATGGACATGGAAGGTGTTAACTATCTGGTTGCTCACGACACCGACGTTGATGATTTGTATACCACGGGCATCGAAATGCAAGATTTGATTGGCACTATCAAAAGACGTGTGCACTCAGACCGGGTGGTGCTGATTCTCGATGCCTGCCACAGCGGCGCGGCAGACAATCAGTCGAAAGGCTTGAGCCGCCTCACCAATCTCGACGCAGGCATGGTGGCTCAGGGCACCGGGCAACTGGTAATTTGTTCTAGTATGCCGAACCAGGTTTCTTGGGAATTCAAAGATCAGCCCAACAGCGTCTTCACTCGCTGCTTAATTGATGGTTTGCGCAAGCAAGGATCTGCCACCAAACTTGGTGAGGCTTACGGCTTTATGAAAGACAAAGTGCAGGAGACGGTTCTGCGCGAGCGCGGGATCATGCAAACTCCAGTTTTGAAAAGTGCGTGGAAAGGCAACGATTTGATTCTGGCTTCGCGGCCTACCGCTCCGCGTGCGGGTATGGTGGAGACCAGGCCTGCTGTAACCACAGTGGCGCCGCCGCCATTGGCTACAATACCGCCGACAGTTGCAGTGATACCGCCCGTGGTTGCTGCCGTGCCCGCTGGTCCCACTATGACCGCCGTGCCCGCTGTTCCAGGTGTGCAGGCCGCTATTACCACTGCTGTGGACCCAGCAAAAGTGCAGCGTGCCGGTGTTTCTTCGCCTATGACGCTGGCTATTTTGCCCTTCGCTGCTCCGCTCAAAGTGCAGGTGCAAAATACGGCAGGAATGAATGTTCTATGGGGATGGGTGAAAAGCCCGGCTGAACTGGCTGGCATTGAAAACAAATTTACTGAATGCCTATTCCGCAAAGTGCGAAGCCGTCTGGGAGACGGTGTGCTGGGGCCACGCATCGTGCAGGAGGCCTTGCTGCAAGAGAATCTGACCGCCCACTTAAGCAACGCCCAAAGTTGGTCCGCCGCTCAATGGCAAAACCTTGGTAAGAATCTGGGAGCAGATTACATTCTTTGTGGCGGGCTTGATGAAGTTGGTTGGGCGACCTCTACCATGGCCAACAAATATACGTTTATCGTCAGCGCGCGCCTGATCGATGCTCGTACCGGGCTGAGCCTGGGTGCGGTCGAAGCGGAGAAAATCTACAAGTCTACGTTCCACGGTGACGCCGGCGGCGGGCGTAAATATTTCGATGAAGAAGTGGCTGTTCAGGCTGCAGACAAGGTGTATGGCCGGCTGCTGCGCAATCTTCCTGATAAGAAACGCTAGTTTTGCCAGAAATTTGTCTGGCCATTGACACTTTGCAGCCGACCGGTCTAATATTGGCGTATGCT
>JADYXQ010000171.1 GCA_021772135.1 Candidatus Obscuribacter sp. | reverse complement strand
TTAGTCAGACAATTAATCAGCAATTTTGTGTCTAGACAACAAAATCACTGTTGACCTTTGCCGGTTTTTTGATTACATTGGGCTCACGTTTCCAAGAGCCAAGTGCTTGGCGAAACCAATGTTTTATGGCTTTATTACTATTTCTCTTCGCCCCAAGAGGTGCTTTAACATGCGTATTTCGTCGTCGTTCTATTTACTTCTGTCAGCAAATGGTTTGAGAGAATAGCGACTTGCTAATTTTAAAATATCTGTCCGTTCTTGATTAACTACATTTTCTGGTGCAACAAACCATGCAAGTGAACCGAACTGCCGGACCCAATGCCTGAATTCCCAAATATCGTGTAATCGGATCTTAAATAGGACATCACCGGTTCCATCACGGAGGTGCTCCGCATGCCCTTTTGGATGCCGACTGGCGGTTTCGAGAATGTATTCTGCGATACTATGCTCAAATCTGACAATAGTCTCTGGTAAGTCATTGACTCGTAATAGTTCATCTCTATTTTTGGGGAAGGTCATACCCCAACCATTTGACATAAGGAATCGCGCTTCAGTTATATGGCCGTCGGATGCTTCCAGTCGGGGAGCTTTTGTCTCAAGGTTCAATGATTCGATGCGATCAAATCGACAGGGGAAATAATTGCCTGAATCAGCATCTTTGACTATTGCGTACCATGCTCTCTCATAGAAAACCGTCAGCAAAATATAGTTTGTGAATTGAGACGGCAGATCATTTCGCGGGCTGACGTAGCACATCTTGCAGAGGGTTGAATTATTAACCGCAGAATTAATCAGTTTTACCACGTCATGATTGCTGTTTTTTGTAGCCACTCGATGGGCAATGCTTTTAGTCTGCCGTGCCGAAATGGCTGCATTCCCCATGTTTGCCACCGTTCTACGTCGAATGGTTTTAACAAGTTTGGTGAAATCCTGGTCTTGCAAGTCTATGGAAAAAGTTTCAAGTGCGTTCAGTACTGAATTAATCTCAGACCCGCTCAGCGTGAGAAAGCCATCAAGGAAATAACCATCGCGCATCCGCCCCTGACGAGGAAGAAGGCTCAGTTCATTTCTAAGAAAACCCAAGTCTGTATAGAGCGTCCTTTCGCTAACGTCAGTTCCCTTCTTCTTCAAGAGAGATTTGAGCGCTTGTGGACTGATTCCAGGATTGGCACCAATTGTTCGAATCAATGTGCTTAGTCGATTTAAATTGTCCAAATCCAAGCGCTCCATTATGCAAAATAAAGTCTTACTGCAGTCTCTTAACCATATACCGAAAACTTGAGAATTCGAGGAAAGAGCTGTTGCAAAGCACTTGTAGCCCGTTATCTCCAATGATAAGCTAACCGTCAAATTGGTTGATCGGCATATCGCTTCGTTGCAGTAAGAAGAGTTGCTGATCTGCTTAGGTATCTCTATCATTCGAAAAACGCACAGGCTAGTTTTGTAAAAGCTAAGCCTCCTTTAGTTGTGCTGAAAATTTGTGAGGAACTGCCCATTGAAAGATCTTGCTGTGGTGACCCTGGGTTGCCTTTTTCATGACATTGGCAAAGTCGTTCAGCGTGCCAATCCCAATCCCATGATCAAGAGTCACCCAATTTTTGGAGCTGATTTTGTCAATGGGTTGGGTATTGCAGACAACGACGCAGAGTGGAGTAATGTCGTTGAGTGTATCAAGTATCACCACTGGAAGCAGATCAAAAATGGCGATAACACTTCTCAGCTTGCATGGTTTGCTTTTGAAGCAGACAACCTTGCCTCTGCGCACGATAGAAAGACTGCCCCCGAGTTATTTGATACCGACGGAAATCGCATCGATGAGTGCGAGATGCCGGACAAAAGCAAGTGGAACTCAAAACTGCGACTAAATTCTGTTTTTTCAAGTTTCACAGGAGCCAGGCATGGTGCAGCTGAAAACACTGCGTTTCAACTTTGGTTCAGGCGTGTTAAGGATGGTATTTACCTCCGCGACCAATACCCGTACCCCGAGCCTGCAAATGAATTAAAAGGTGACACTATTGAGAACTATCAAAATTTAAGAGATAAGGTACTCACGCCTCTGATTGAATTTATCAAAACTAAGGCGCCTACCGATCTCCAGACTGTCAACACTTGTCTGTCATATCTGGAAGAGACTCTCGGTATGGTGCCACCTGATACTTACACTGGAAGAACCAATGATGTTTCACTCTTTGACCATTTAAAACTGACAGCCGCAATTGGCTCATGCATGTATTCTTATGTGGCCAGTAATCACTGTGAGTGGCTTCTGGGAAATCCGGCCAAGATTCCGTGGCCTCGCAATTTTCGCGATGAAGAGGCTTATCTGCTCGTGAAGGCTGACCTGTCCGGTATCCAGTCCTTTATTTACAACATCTCTTCAAAGGCCGCTCTTAAGGGCTTGAGAGGGCGGTCTTTCTATCTGGAGTTAATCCAACAACAGCTTGCAGATGATCTTCTTACGGCAATGGGCCTTAGTCGTGCCAATCTACTTTATCTTGGCGGCGGCGGATTCGCCATGCTTGCACCGAATACTGAGAGTGCTCGTCAGCTCATTGCCACTTTTAAAGATGGTTTCAATAAGTGGTTATTTGACACGTTCAAAGGGCGCCTTTATCTAGGTTTGGAGTTTAGTCCTTTGTCGGGCAATCAGTTGCGAGGATCTGAAGACAATAAGCATGGCTCTATTGCTGATGGCTGGAAGGCCGTAGGCGAAAAGTTAGCAATTTCAAAACGAGAGAAATTTAAAAGTCAGCTAAAAGACCTCTTTCAAATTAATTTCAACGAAGGCGAGGAGTGCAAGATCTGTCATCGCGCTGACTTGCCGGTAGCGCTGAGTGAGATGTACGGTGACGATACGCTCTCAATTTGTCACATCTGCACCGCGCTAATTGGTCTCGGTAAGAATCTGCCAGACGCCCGTTTCGAAACTGGTAGGAAATCCTTTGAAGTGTCCTTTAGCAATGCTCAAGGAGCTTCATCGATACTACCTACATGGAATCAGAAGACTCTTTCGTTTGATGGATTGTCAATGAAAATTAGTGCGGCCAAGGTCGGCACGGTAGACAGTTACGTGTTGCATAATTTTGACCCATATAGACCTCCGAAAGTATTTTGGAGTCTGGCAGAAAGCAGCACAAATGATTTCAAAGCCCTGGCCAAACGTTCAATTGATTTTGCAGAAGGTAGTGGTGTTGAGCGAATCGGCATTCTCCGCGCTGACGTGGACAACTTAGGAAAAGTCTTCGCTGGTGCTGGGGAAACTTTAGGTTTACCGAGTCGACTTAGAGGGATGTCTCGGGATGCCCTGGTCAGTAGATCACTGGCTAAATTTTTTACACATTATCTTGACCATATGATCACAGATTGCAGACCTGGAAGTAACGAGCCCTGGGCTCTTACTACTGTGTACTCGGGAGGCGATGATGTTTTTTTGGTTGGCGCCTGGAATCAGGTGATTGAATTTGCTCTCTTTCTTGAAGAGAAATTCAATCAATACACGTGCGGTGCTTTAACGCTATCCGCCGGCATTGCTATCCACAAACCTAGTTATCCGCTGTACCGAATGGCAGAGGATGCAGCTGAAGCTGAGCGCACGGCAAAAGGGCGCAATAAGAACCAGCTTTGTATTCGTTTTGACGAGTTGATCGATGATCAGAATCCACATCACTGCTTCGAGTGGGACACGTGGCGAACTACAATTGGCCCGCTCTTCAGGAAGACTCTTGATCTGAATAGAAACAGTCAAATTTCAACCGGTTTCTGGAACTATCTATTGCAATACTCGCGGTCGGAAAAACGTTCATTTTATAAATTGTTGTATAACGTGGCGAGGCTCGAGGAACGGCAGAAGAAGCTAATCACTGATGGTTCGTGGCAGAGTTTCAAGAAGGAGTGGTTGTTATCGCTTGAAGATCCTGCTCAACGTGACTCCAAGTGCAGGATGCTTGAAACAGCTTTGAACTGGTTGCTTCTGACTCGAAGAGATGGAGAAGCACCGAACAAACAAGACGCTCTTTTAGCTCAAACTATTTTGGAGGGTACAAGTAGATGACTTATAACAGAAGTGCTG
>JADYXQ010000170.1 GCA_021772135.1 Candidatus Obscuribacter sp. | reverse complement strand
TTTGCTCCAGAGATGCAATTCAAATTAGACACTTCTCTTGAACGTGGCTCTAAAGTAACTGATTTACTTGGCAAAATTTCACGCGGTGAAGTCTAAGGCCGAAGCCGTGGTGCCCGGCTTTTTCAATATCAATAAGCCGGTAGGAATAACTTCGCACGACGTGGTGGCACGTGTGCGCAAAATCGCTAATTTGAAACAGGTAGGTCACGCCGGTACCCTTGATCCACTGGCTTCAGGAGTGATGGTGGTGGCATGTGGTAAAGCCACGCGCTTGCTGCGTTTTCTCGCCGACGATAAAACCTACCTGTCCGAAATTTTGCTCGGTGTGCAGACCGAAACCGACGACATGGAAGGTGCGGTAATCGAGAGCAATGAATTACCTCCTTCTCTTTCAAAAGAAACTGTAGAAGCGGCTCTAGAAAATTTCCGCGGCACCATCACTCAGATTCCACCGATTTATAGCGCCATTCAGGTCAAAGGCGAAAGACTCTATAAACTGGCTCGCTCAGGGGCAGACCTGAAAGCTCTCGGTATCGAAATTCCAGAGCGAGAAGTAGTGGTCAGCGAAATCGAGCTGGTCAAACTGGACTTGCCTGTGGTGACCGTCAGGGTCAGTTGCTCAAAAGGCACCTACATCCGCTCTATCGCTCGCGATTTAGGTGCGGCTTTAGGTGTAGGCGGCACACTGAAATCACTGGTGCGCGAGCGCTCGGGAAATTTCCACTTGAACGATGCCATTACTTTAGAGCAACTGGCAGATGAGAAAAATTCGCAACCAATCGCCTCGGCTCTAACAGCAGTCGAAACCGCTTTACCGCTCAAGCGCATTACTCTTGCCGACGGTCTGATCGCCAAATTATTTCTCGGTCAAAAAATTCAGCTCCACAGCCAATCGGACGCAGCCGCTTATATTGGCCTGGAAAGCGGTCAATTTGTGCTAATTATGCAAGGGGCTCAAGCTGTCGTCATTGGTTTAGTGGGTGAAATGAACACCGCTGATGGTTACTGTGTAGTCAGCCCGGAGGTAGTCTTCGGCCATGCCATTGCCTGAAAGTGAAGACAGTGAACTGCACGCAGCCCTGGGCGGCCAATTTGATCGCCAGACCATAGTGACGGTAATTGTTGTAGTGGAAGCTTTATTTTTGCTGATCACTACTGTCTGGAGCTACTTCGCTCAAATTGATCTGCGTCATCTTTTTCGTTTTAATTGGAGCGCGCTCATCTGGGGTCTTTCGGCAGGCATGGCGATTTCGGCTTCCAATCTGGCCTTGCTCTATCTTTGCCAGAAATGGAACCGCTTTTTTATTTTTCAATCGATGCATGATTTGTTGAAAAAAGAGATGATGCCGCTTTTTGGCCGCCTCACCATTGTCGACAGCATCCTGGTGTCCCTGGCCTCAGGCATTTGCGAAGAAATTTTCTTTCGCGGTATTCTTGAAACCACCGGGGGCATCGCTCTGTCGGCCACATGTTTTGGCCTGGCCCACCTGCCTTCATTTTATTATTTCCCCTACGCCATCTGGGCCTTACTGGTAGGGCTGGTGATGAGCTTTGTCATGAGTGGCAGTGGTTCCATCATTGCTCCGATTGTGGCCCACGCTCTGGTTAATTTCATCAGCATCAATGTTTTGCGTTATATCAAAAACTAGATTGCTTTGATGCCAAATTTTAGACAGAATTCAGTGGAATGATCAAACACTGACAAATGAAGCGATTATTCAAAACTTCCGTTGCGGGGCTGAAAGCCTCGTATACTGCCATTTTACCATGACCAAATTTTTGCCATAAAACTTTTTGTGATACTACCGGCGGAGCTGTCCAATTTTCACCAATCGTGTATAGATTTTGCCAACAGAGCTATATCACACGAGTTTCCGCTCATGCTTAACTCGTCAATTACCCATTTACCAACCGTAGCCTTGCAACAGGGCGGTAACGATCTCTGCGATCAAATTATAAAAATCATTCTTGGCGGCGATACTGCTGTCATCAATTTGAGGGCACCTTACTTTCACCCAGTAAAAAAGGAGATCCAATGGATCTCCTTTTTTATGCAATTCATATAGTCAAATTAGCGTTTTTTCTTCGCTGCTGGTTTTTTCTTGGCAGGAGCGGCTTTTTTAGCTGGCTTAGCGGCAGCTTTTTTAGCGGCCGGCTTCTTCGCCGCGCTTTTCTTCGCAGCTGGTTTAGCGGCAGCTTTTTTCGCCGGTTTATCTTCAGAAGCCATTACAGCCTTAGGAAGATTGGGCAATTTTGCGCGACCATCAGTGATATCTTTCAGTTCTTGCCCAGCTCTAAAAACTGGAACCTTAGCCGCTTCAATCTTGAGCTTTTGCTTTGGATTTTGCGGATTGACACCGTAACGAGCTTGTCTTTGACGACGCTCGAAAGTGCCGAAACCTACCAACGTAACTCTTTCACCTTTGGCCAACGCGCCTGTCAGCGAGTAAAGAAGAGATGCGACGGTGTTCTGTACATTTAGCTTGGTTTGCCCTGTAGCTTTTGCTACCTGATTTACGAGTTCTGCTTTATTCATGCTTTTACCTAAAGTACTCAACTGGAGCGCCAAAACGATGTGAGATACTACCATCGTGTTCAGCATACTTTCAAGTACTTCAACTGCTTTTTCAGAAATAAAAATGTTTGCCAGCTCTATTAATGATGAGACCATCACCGCACTTTCCACTGCTCCTGGTGTGGGAGCTATTGCCATAGTAAGACTTTCGGGGCCGCAAGCCTTTGCCATCGCGCAAAAAATATTTCTGCCCCGCACCGCTCTTGCTCCAGATTTAAATCTCCCCCCCGATTGGCAGCCCAAAAGCCACACCGCCACCATTGGTTTCATTGTGCAACGCCCGAGCGGCAACGATCTCGGACGATTTATCGACGAAGTGGTTTTAATTCCTTATCAAGGCCCGAATAGCTATACCGGTGAAGACATGGTGGAAATCAATTGCCACGGCTCACCGATTGTCACGAGGGAAATTCTTACCCTGGCCCTTTCGCTTGGGGCAAGACTGGCTTCAGCTGGCGAATTTACTAAAAGAGGTTTTCTTTCCGGGCGCATTGATTTAACCCAGGCAGAAGCGGTGCTCGATTTGATTCATTCAAAAACAGAACGTCAATCTGGGCTTGCCTTATCGGTTTTGAAAGGACAGCTGGGCGAAGAAATCAAAGCTGTGCGCTCAAAGTTAATGGAGCTTTTAACGCGCATTGTCGCCGGTATAGATTTTCCTGAAGAAGTTGGGGATCTTGACACCAACGACATCGAAGCAATTACCCAAGATTGCCGGGGCCGTCTGGCTCAACTGGCAAAAACCGCTCGCAGCGGAAGGTATTTGCGAGAAGGTTTAAAATTAGCAATCGTCGGCCGCCCCAATGCCGGCAAATCAAGCTTGCTCAATCGCATGCTCAATTTTGAGCGCGCCATCGTCACCGATATTCCAGGCACCACGCGTGACTCTATTGAAGAACCGGTGGACGTCAATGGTATTCCGGTAATTTTAATCGACACCGCCGGGGTGCGCGCTACCGAAGATGCAGTAGAAATGATTGGCATCGAGCGCACCAGCAAAGCCATTGAAGAGGCTGACCTGGTGGTCTTCATGGTCGACCGCGTACAGGGCGTGGGGGACGAAGAAGAATTTATTGCTGCCAGGCTTTTACAATTTGAGCGACCATATCTGGTAGTGGTCAATAAAGTTGATCTCCAGGCACAAAATCTGGGCGAAAATTTCACTGAACTATGGGCCGGCAGTGGCGACACTGCGGCGCAACGATTACACGATTCCAGCCAGGCGGTGCAAGCTGTGCCCATCAATATATCGGCCCGTTACGGTGATGGTATAGACAATCTCAAAGCAGCGATAGAAGAATGGGCCCTGGCAGGATCCGCGGTGCAAGAACTGGGCGGCTCACTCAATCAAAGACAGGGTCAACTTTGTCTCAAGGCGCTTGAGTCACTAGCCTTTCTTCAAGAGGCGGTGCAAAGCGGAATGCCTCACGATTGTCTCGGCACCGATTTGCGGCAAGCTGTTGATGCCCTTGATGAAATTTCTGGAGTGGCCGTCACTGAAGAAGTAATCACCGAAGTCTTCGCCAATTTCTGTATCGGCAAATAATCAGGTCAATAACTTATCGGGACAATCAACCATGGCAACATTGAACGCGGAAGATGTAGATTTTCACAGCTCGCTCAGCATCGAGCCGGGAGAAAAAATTTCCATTAACGCTCAAGCTAACCTGCAAGCCGACCATCCGCTTGAAACTCAAACCTGGCAATATGTGCGCTTGATTTTGAAAAACGGCGTGCGCACGCTTGCCTTTGAAACCCCGGCCGAACGCACCTTTGAAAAAAACGACTTGTCTGACGCGGTAGGCGATCTTCAATCGGTTGCTCACGCTTATTTGCTCTGTCGCAGTCCCCAGGACGAAGCACTGGATCTGGCCACCAAGCTCATTGAACTGGCAGAAGATAAGCGCAGCCAGGTTTTGTTCGAGCCCGCCGAACCGTCTTTTGAACTGTCCTTGAAAGGGGTGGGGGGCGGTTTGAAGCTCGAATTTTTCGTCGACGCTGGAAATGTTGAGACAGGTATCTACCGCTGGGATGCGCTCGGTATCCGATTCTTTACCAATATACAAGCAGTGGCCGCCTTCGCTGCCGAGCTTAAAGCCGAATTCGCCTGCTAAAATGGGCATTTGTTACAGTAGGCTCACCAGTCGGCAGTTTGTAGATGCCGATTAAAGAAGGATGTATTTATGTCGCACGTGCAAACACAAATCAAGGTCAAGCTTCCCGACGGCGCCGAGCGCACGCTCAATGGCGGCGAAACCGGAGCGGACCTGGCTAAAAATATTAGCGAAGGCTTATATCGCAAAGCTGTGGGAGTGTTAATCAACGACGAGTTGAAAGACCTCTTCACCCCTCTGTGCGAGGGCGATACAGTTAAAATTCTCACCCCAGATAGCCCAGAATCTATTGAACTTTTGCGCCACTCCACCGCGCACGTACTGGCTCAGGCCGTGCAAAGACTGTTTCCTGACGCCAAAATAGCCATCGGCCCCACCATTGCCGACGGTTTCTATTATGATTTCGAAATTCCCGGTCACACTTTAAGCACTGAAGATCTGACCCAGATTGAAGCTGAAATGAAGAAGATCGTGGGCGAAAATCAAAGGCTGGTCAGATTTGATATTCCTGATGTCGATCAGCAGCTGGCAGATTTTAAAAGTCAGGGCGAGAAATTCAAAGCCGAACTTTTAAATGAGCACCGCGACCATAACCCTACTTTGTACTTGATGCAAGACAAAGAAGGCAAGACAGTCTGGAACGATTTTTGCCGCGGACCGCATTTGCCTTCAACCGGAAAAATCAAAGCCTTTAAGCTTCTGAAAGTTTCAGGCGCTTACTGGCGTGGTGACGAAAAGCGCGAACAATTGCAGCGCATTTACGCCACCGCCTGGTGGTCAAAAGAAGATCAAGACGCATATTTGCACCGTTTGGAAGAAGCAGAAAAAAGAGACCACCGCAAACTTTCGAAGCAACTGGATCTTTTCTCTACTCACGAAGAAGTTGGCCCTGGGCTGATCTTCTGGCATCCAAATTTGGCTACAGTGCGTGACGAAATCGAAAATTACTGGCGCGGCGAACATAAAAAACGCGGTTACGTGTTTGTTTATACGCCACATATTGCTAGCGAAGATCTGTACAAAATCAGCGGCCACTTAGAAAACTACGCTGAAAATATGTATTCGCCCATGGAAATCGATGGTCAAAATTACCGGGCTAAACCAATGAATTGCCCGGGTCACATTATGATCTACAAGTCGAAATTGCACAGCTACCGCGACCTGCCCGTGCGCATGGCGGAGTTAGGCACCGTCTATCGTTACGAGCGCTCGGGCGTGCTGCACGGCATGCTAAGAGTGCGCGGATTTACACAAGACGACTCGCACATTTTCTGCACGCCGGAACAACTGGAAGACGAAATTTCAGCCATCATTGATTTGATCGAAACCTTGATGACCACTTTCGGTTACACATACAAAGCCTATCTGGCCACAAAACCAGACAATGCTATGGGTAGCGATGAAGAGTGGGAAAGTGCCACCAGGGCTCTTGAAGGCGCCATGAAAAAACGTGGCATGGAGTACGAAGTTGACGAAGGTGGCGGCGCATTTTATGCACCAAAAATTGACGTCAAATTGTTCGATGCCATCGGTCGCGAATGGCAGGGCCCCACTGTGCAGGTAGATTTGAATTTGCCTGAGCGCTTTGATGTTAATTACATCGGTGTTGATGGTAATCGCCATAAAGCAATTATGGTGCACCGCGCTGTGCTGGGTTCAATGGAACGCTTTGTCGGCGGTCTGATTGAACACTATGCCGGAGCCTTTCCCTTGTGGCTGGCACCGACACAAGTGACTGTATTGCCTCTTTCAGACAGACACAATGACGCTGCCCGCGCCATCGCCGACAGGTTGAAAGCAGCAGAATTGAGAGTCAAACTGGACGAAAGATCCGAGACTATCAAATATCGCATTCGTGAAGCGCAAGTGGATCAAGTGCCTTACATGGTGGTTATCGGTGACAAAGAAATGGAGAACAACCAGATTTCTCTGCGTCACAGAAGGCAAGGTGACATCGGCACCATGAGTTTTGATGAGCTTCTCGCTAAGCTGAAGAAAGAAATCGAGACTAAAGAATCTGTCTAATCGAAAAGAGGCTCCCGAAAAGGAGCCTCTTTTTTTAGCTACTGCGGCTCAGAAACATTACCAACGGTGGTATTCCACTGTTCTTTTTCAATCTTCCAAAGGCCTTCTTGGCGAATCAATTTAATGGTGCCTTTAGTCACACTTTTAGACTGAGTGCCTAATATAGGATCTTTATACTCAGGCGCTTCCACCGCCAGCATGCAGATATCTCCATCAGTTTGCTCTGCCAGCACATGCACCTTGCGTGGTGCTAACTCCTGCATAAAATTGAACATAGTTTTGATTTGCGCCGGGGGCATTTTTTCTTTATCAGTTTCAATTTGGTCAGCGCGCGATTTAGTAAACATAGGGCTCAACTGATCAACACTGCTGGCCGATAACATCTTCTCGTGAAATTCTAAATAAGTTTCTGTGGGCGACGGGGTTAACGATATGTCTGAAGCTCCGTCCCAGCAAAAAGCCGGACAGTTGACTGAGGCAATGCCAATGGTCAGCAGGGATGAACCACATATTTTGGCGGCCAGATTCTTAAATGAAATCACAATTCTTTCCCCGTTGAAGCTACCCATACCTCACTGGCGCTGTATGGGAAATAGGAGTGTAACTAAGGCCATTTGTGGGTACAGTGTTACAAGAAGACGGAGAATCACAACATGCGGCTGCGTAAGCTGATGATATTGGTCATGTTCGTTGGGCTTTTAGCAGCCCTGGTTCTGCCATGCATCACTGCTCCTGACATCAATCGCTGCACCCTTGAAATTCAAGAAAATCACAATTCATCTATAAGAGACATGGCCACCCCCGGCTTGCAACTGCTCACCAGCAAAAGCAAGGGCCAGCAGAACCTTGCCTCCAGCGGTGCAATTGTCACAAACCGGGTCTCAGCAATCATTCCCCCTTGCCCTCATAAACAAGCTGGGCAACAGTTAGCACTGCAGGCCGCAATCGTCAGGCCGCTCTGGATCGTAAATCAGGCGATGTTGATTTAAAAAGCATTCAAACAAGCCGCTATGCAGTTATTTTCGCAGTCATGCTCTGCGTGGCCGCGCATTTGAGGAGCTCTTAAGTTTGTCTGAATTCCAACTGATTCTAGACCTTTCGCTGGTCTGGCTGGCAGCAGCTTTGTTCGGTTTTCTGGCCGTGGCTTTGAAACAGCCGGCCATGGCCGGTTATATGTTGGCCGGCCTGATTATCGGCCCTCATGGTGTCAAACTAATTTCCAATCCTGATCAAATATCAGTACTGGCAGAGCTTGGTGTGGCCCTACTGCTTTTTGCATTAGGGTTAGAAGTTTCATTCAGACAGCTAATGTTTCGCACAAATCGGGTTGTTACTGCAGGAATGTTTCAGATCATCGCTACTACTCTGGTGTTCGGCCTGGGCGTCACTTATCTCAAACTGGCACCATCATGGCAGGCAGGTACGGTCTTTGGTTTCATCGTGGCTTTATCAAGCACGGTGGTGGCCACAAAAATGCTTGTCGAACGCGGCGAGACTGATTCGATGCATGGCCGCATTCTCATTCCGTTGCTTATTGTTCAAGATCTCAGCCTGATTCCGGCCATGTCTATAATTCCAGCCCTGAGCGGGGCCAGCGGCGACACCGGCATGACATTGCTGATGGCTGTGGCCAAAGCACTGCTATTGGTGGCAGTGGTAGTTCTCACGTCGACAAAAATTTTGCCGCCTCTGTTGGCAAAAGTTGCGCACACCAATTCGCGCGAATTGTTTTTACTATTTATGATTTGCCTCTGCCTGGGCGTCGCCATCGCCAGTCACGAATTGGGGCTGTCCATTGCTTTAGGAGCATTCCTGGCGGGCATCATGGTCAGTGAATCGCCTTATGCTCACCAGGCCCTCTCAGATTTAATTCCGCTGCGCGATCTGTTCGCTACAGTCTTCTTCGTCTCCGTGGGCATGCTGCTAAGCCCCATGTATATTTACCAACACTTGACTGAAGTAATTATCTTCGTTGCCCTACTAATTTTCGGCAAAGCTTTGCTGGCTGGCAGCGCCTCCCTGTTCGCTACCAGTAGTATTACCAGTGCGGCTTTGTCTGGTCTGTGCCTGGCGCAAGTGGGAGAGTTCTCGTTCGTACTGGCTACGGTGGCCAATAAAGCGGGCCTGCTTACAGGCTCTCTCTACAATTTATTCTTCGCCGCCGCTGTGATTTCGATGATTGCTTCACCAAGCCTGGTATCGTGGCTGGCACCGATCATTCGCAATATGCGAGAGCCTGAAGCAATTAACTCATCTGAAGGTGGTTCGCGCCATTTACCGCTAACAGGTCACACTATCGTCTGCGGCTTTGGCCGCATTGGCCGCCATGTTGCTATGGCAATTCGAGAAGCCGGGCTGCCCGTAGCCGTAATCGAACTTGATGGCGGCGCAATTGAGGAATTGAAACAACGACATATACCATTCATATACGGAGACGCAGGCAGCAGGCTGGTTTTAAGCGAATGCAATATCAGCGAGGCCACTACCCTCGTGGTCTCTTTACCGGATCCTCTCGGGGCGGTTAACATCATTAAAACCGCTTTGGAAGTTAATCCATCTTTGCGAATATTAGTCAGGGCCCACCGACCTATTGATCGCATTGCTTTTAAAGAAGCCGGCGCCGCCCAAATTGTACAGCCCGAATTTGAAGCCAGCCTTGAGCTCACAAAGCAAGCATTGCTCGGTCAGAAGGCTTCACCAGCAGAGCTAGCTCGCGCTATCAACTTTATTCGGCACAGTAGAGTAGAAGACTCTGATGATTATGATTATCATCCGCCGATTGGAGAAATTATTGGTTTTGCTAACGAAGACTTTGTCGGCGCCTGGTTTAAGGTTAAAGACTCACTGGCCGGAAAAACCATTAAAGAACTCGATTTGCGCAACAAAGTCGGTGTTACTGTGCTGGCAGTTAAGCGCGAAGAACAGGTGGTATCGCATCCGGTGCCGGGCTTCTCGTTACTCAGTGATGACTCCATCTATGTAGTCGGCCACAGCGATCAGCTAGCTCACTGTCTCAAAGCTCTAGGAGCCTGATCTAAAAGTCCTTTGCGGGCTGAAAGCAGACTGGCGCCTGCTTTCAGCGAGTCTGGGCGAATGTTAAGCATATCGAAATTCAGAAGTGATACTGAATACGGTGTCAATAGTTGAAAAACTCTTTCATTTAAGCGATCATTTAGTTGCGAAACAAAAATGGTCAAAAACAAAAGTGTTTTTCTAATGCAAAACATTACCAGATATTTTGAACCTGTGCAATTGGCTGGCGGTGCTGTATGAGTAGAATCATCTCAGCAAATGCCCAGCAACTCTGCTTCGTTCCCAGCGATCCAGGCTGCTGGTTGCCAAAAGATCATCCAGTCCGCGCGTTCAAAGAGATGATAGAGCAGGAGCTGGAACTCACGAAATTTGATAAGAATTTCGTGAGTTCCGCTCTAAGCACGGGCGGCCGCGCTACGATCCTGTCATGCTCTTAAAAATAGTTCTGTACGGATACATGGTTGGCTTGAATTCAAGCCGCGAGATTGCACAGGCCTGTGTCGAACGCATCGACTTTCGAGTGCTCAGTCGAGGACTCATGCCAGCTTCAGCACGATCACCAAGTTTCGTGCCGAGTACGCTAAACCCTTAGCTGACCTATTTTCGCAGTCAGTTTCGAAAAAGTGATGCAACTGCACTGCGAAATCGAAGAGTTAAAAGTTGAGCGGCTAACAGCCAAAGGTTGGAGGCAAGATGAGATCGAACGTGAACTTGAGTTCAGGCGCGAGCGTTTTGCCAACATTCAAAGAGAAAAATTTGCGCTTGAAGATGAGCACATGGAGCGGACGGGACAACAGCCGAGAGGAAAAGATCAGCGAAACTTTACCGCTCCAGAATCGAAAATCATGAAGAAAGGCTCCGGATTCGAGCAATGCTACAACGCCCAGGCCGCCGTGGATAAGCGAAACCAGATTATTGTGGCAGCGTACGTTGCCCAAGCATGCAACGACAAACAGCAACTGGAAACGCTCGTAGAGAGAACCGTTGCACAGACAGGTAGTCTGCCAGACAGAGGGTTGGCAGATAATGGCTACTTCAGCGAGGCAGTAACTGAATCACTCAAAAAACGTTACGGATCAACTGAGTGGCTCATTTCGCTAGGACGGCTCTCAAGCAGATCTACTTCCACAGCGGCACCGAAAGGTCGTATTCCGCACGATATCTCCGTTGCAGACTTAATGCGCAGAAAACTCTC
>JADYXQ010000169.1 GCA_021772135.1 Candidatus Obscuribacter sp. | reverse complement strand
GAGAGATCGATCGAATTGATGGTGAGCCCTTTGTTAAATTGCTCTTCGACAGTCTGTTTCTCTGTACCTTTTGGCATTTTCATTTCCTGCGGCGGTTCTTGTGATGAAGATACGATAAGGAGCTTGCGGTTGTAATGGGGGGAATACGCATAACACCTTATCTTTCATCTTCCCCTGTAGCCTGAAAGATTAACTGAGCTTTTAAGATGCTAGGATTTCAGTCTAGGTCTAAGAGAAAAGTAGTGGCAGCTAAACAGCTTGGTTTGATTTTTGGTGTAATTCTGGCATTCATGTTGTGCACAGGACTGGCTTATTATTGGGCCTGGCACAATGTCTGGAATTCATTTCAAACGGCTCCCGCAATCGGAGCCGAGCCTCTCAAAATCAAATTGGTAACAGTGGTAAGCGATATTCCTGCCGGTGCTGAAATAACTACGAACAGTGTGGACGAACGCTATGAAACCACTAAGCATGTGGCTTTAGACGCTTTTGGTTTTGCCTCCGAATGCCTTGGTCGCAAGACAAAATGGGCGATGAAGAAGGGCGAGTATATCGCCAAGCATGATCTTTTGCCGCAATATTGAAGTGGAGAAAATGAACGAAACAACTCAAAAAAATTCGAAAGATATCACACCACTGACACCAATAAAATATCTGCTCTTCACCATTCCAGTGGCTATTGCAGCCGGATTATATGCCGGTAATGAAATCGGCATTCAAGAAGTGGCTCAGCACAAACAAGAATCGTTAGAGCGAAATACCGCTCAAGATTTTCTCGTACTAGTAAAAGAAGACGTGCCACCGAATGTGGTGATAGAGCCGGCCATGGTAGAAGTCAGTCAGACCTTTGCCAACCGCATAGAGCCCGACCTTGCCACTTCGCTCAAGGCCGTGGTGGGAAAGAAGACAAAGTTTGGATTGAACAAAGGTCAAGTAGTGGCAAAAGCCGATTTGGAATAAAGTAATATGAAAAACGAACTGCAGGAATTTGGTAAAAAGGCAGAAAGATTTGCCCAGAGATTGACCATAGCAGCCGCCTTTGTAGCATCACTCAATTGTGGATGGCAGCAAATTGCCCTCGCCGGAAACAACGACAATTTGTCTAAAGAAACTGACAGACTTGTCAGTGCTGTGCAAAATAATTTGACCATACAAGGCAAGTGGCCACCGCCTGCCGGCAGCAGTGAAATGCAGTTGTGCTCTGCTCTTCAGTTATTCGTGCAAGAAGTAAAAAGAGGCAATTCGCAAAATGTGCAAGCGAGTGCGCTCACTGTTGATAGTTTAATTCCATCGGTGGCGGCACCAGATGTGATGTCACGCTGGATGAATATCAAGAATCAAATTGGGCTCAATTCAGGTTTTAACTCAGGCTTTAATTCCGGCTTTAATCCCGGTTTCAATCCGAACTTCAACTCTGGCTTGAATCCGAATTTCGAGACCAATCCGAACTTTAACTCTGGCTTTAGTCCAAACTTCAACAATAATGCCAATTTCAACCGCAATTTCAACGGCAATAATTTTGGCGGTAGCACTGACGTTAGTGGCAGTGTGCGTAACCTCAACGATTCCCTCAAAGAATTTATCAACTTCAGTCAGAAATCTATCAGTTCTGGTGCATTCAACTCCGGCAATCCGAGCGCAGTTTTTGCCATGGCCAATGCGTTGCAGATGCTGCAAATGACAGTGAAAAACAGCGGCAACAGCCTGTCCCGCGCTAATAATTTTAGCCAGCAGCAAATGCAGCTACAACAAATTACGGCCGCTTTTTCCAATTTTGAGCAATCGATGTCGCAGGCCGGGCCAAGTCCGCAAGTGAGCATGCGCTACAGCCAGGTGAAAAACCAACTTTCGATTTTGCAAAATGCCGCTTATATGAACGCCGGGCGCATGCGTTAATTAATCAAAGCTCTTGGAAATTATTTCAGCTTGTTGAAAACTGTCACGACTTTTTCACGGCCGTGCGGTTAGTTTAATAGAGCAAACGCACCGCACTGCTTGAAGCGAGCGCCGGACGGTGGCCAGTCACAATTTTATAAAGTTACCGTGGGGGTAGAGACGAATCCCGGCAGGTTGAGGCCATCAACTTTCCGGGAATCGACTCGTTCAGGCATATTTCATTTTTCACAGTCCTACCGCGGAAGTATTTAGCGCCGGTGTATTTCTACTGCATATGCCTTTCTTAATTTCTCTCCCAATGGGGAACTTAAGCAAATTCGTGGCGGTCTTGGGGTCCTAAGGCATGCTGTCTACTCGGCACTGACGCTTTAACCGCACCCTTGTAGACAATCTTCAATAGCGGCCCAAGTTGGGCGAAGGCATATTCGCGCATTTAGATTTCGGCCATTCCTACCTGAGGTTCTTGGCTTGAATAAGTTGACTCTTTCTTGCTTGCAAGGAGGAGTCAACTGTTTTGGGGCTTGTGCAAATTATTTTATAACTTAGCTTAAGCGGGAACTGTTGGCGAACTCGGCCGTCTCGTTACAGCAGCATGTTCCAAACTCTTTGGGGCGAGAGCATGCATTATTACGAGTAGCTCGCCGCAGATGCTGGCGATATTGGAGGATTTATGGGCACGCAAGCAACAGAACAAAAATGTGAAACCAAAACAGACTGTGGAGTTTATCCAATCAGTAATTGTTCGTACGACGTTATTTCTATGATGTACAAAAAATTGAAATCTCTGGATGCATATCAGACTTTCGCTAAAGACTTTGAATCTGACTCTGAACTCTGCAAATTGGTTGAAGGTTTCAAAAAAGACGAAATCAGACATATTGAGGAGTTGAAGACTCACCTCACCCGGCTTCTGGCTAAATAATGACAAAGCCCCGGCCCAGGTGTCGGGGCTTTTAATATGCGCCTGTGACAACTAGTCCATGTACCGTTAACGGTACATGGACTAGTTGCTAACCGTAAGCCCATTTCCGGGCACACTAGATACAGATAGCTCAAGAGAGTCAACTTTGAAACTTCAACCGTGGCTAGCGCTAATAGTTCTGTTAAATCAATTACCGGCCTGGTCGTTGCCGCCCCAACAGGGCAGCGTTGAGCAAAATCAGGGGGGTGCCAATTCTTCTTTTCGCTTAAAGCGCACCACTACTACTACAAATACGGCTAATCCTTACCCTGCAATTGTTGCTCCGCCGCTTGCAACCCCACCAGTAGTCGAAACGAATAGCAGTGTGGCGCCAGATTTCACCAAGCAGTTTCCCACCACTGCTCCGGCAGCAGCAACACCCATCCCGCCGGCAGATGCCAATCAAGCTCAGCGCTCAAGTACTACATGGCGCCCCGGCGTCATTCTCACTGCCGCTGTCGGTTCCTCTCTTCAGGAAGAATTAAAACCTTATTGTGATGTTAATAGCGCCGCTCAACAGGCCCAACAATATCCCACCAGTCCTGAAGCTGCTTTTATTTATGCTGTGGCTCTCACTCGCAGCAGTCAGGTTGACCATGCGCTTAAAGAAGTGCGGAGGGCGCGAAATTTAGCACAAGCAAGCGGCAATCCTGACTATTTCAATAGTGCAGTCAGTCAGTACGAATATAATTTGCAAGATGATCCGAACAATCTCTGCATTCGTTATGGCCTCGGTTGGGCCTATTATATGCAGGCTTATCTTTATGCTTTCAAGGCGCGCAACCAAGTTAATTTGGCAAACCGAATGGCAGGGCAGATGCCAAAAAAACAAAATAGAACGACAGCAGGTTTGCTCGGCGGCGCTGCTATTTTAGCTTCGGCACTTACGGGCACAAGGCCCATGGCTGGTGTCATTCCCCGTATTCCCGGCGCACTTGATGATGTGCCGTCGTGGGCTGAGCCGCAGATTCGCATTTACTATCAGAAATGTCTCAATCAAATGGGCGAAGTGGTCAGGCGGGATCCCAAAGATATTTGGGCTGCTGCCTATCGCGCCCATGTGCAAGAAGAATTTGACGGCAACCACGCTGTCGCTCTGGCCAAGCTGGAGCAATTGAAGAAGGCCGGCCCGGGCAATCCTGCCGCTTCTTTTTTTCTCGCCGATGCTTATGCGCGTAATGGCAATTTTTCTGCCGGAATTAATTCGTTTGGTGACGCGCTTAAAATTCGCGCTGGTGGAAAATAATTATTTTTCTTGCACTATCAGTTCTTCAAAACCAGATAGTGAGCAGATGCTGCGCGTGAACTCCCAGCTTTCGCTGAGATCGAGAATAACCAGTTCGACGGTTGTATAAACCAGAGCGCCGCTTAACATGTGGCCACCAAGAGTGGTGCCCGAGCTGTCAGCCACCGCTAGATGAATGTGGCAGCCTGACATCGCCACTGTTCCGGTCACCGATACAATTTCGAATGGTCCTCGCAATTCAGCGGCGTCAGGTTGATTGGCAAAACGAAGCGAAGCATTTTTAACTGACCCGACCATTGATAAAATACTGCCGGCTTCAATTTTACGAGCTTGGCAGAGAGCCTCAATGGCAGTGAAGATTTCTTCATCTGGTTTTAAACGTTGCACGATTGTACGCATTTATCTCCTGCTTGCGGTTCACCGACCGGCCTCGGGTTTAATGCGAATCAGCCCGAGCCTCTCGTATCCTTCGTCAGTCATGGCTTCCATGGCGAGGCTGGTTATTCCCAGTTCTTGAGCCAGCTGTTGTTTTGTAAAAACGATGCCGTGCTCAGGCAAGAGAAAAACTTCTTTTGTAATTGCTTGCGCCAGTGTGCGCACATCAAAAGGTACCGCCGGCTGCGGCGGCACCAATTGCATTGTGGTTTCAAGATCGCTGACTGAAGCCTGCACAGTTGCCACCTGCGGCTCGTCCAGGCCGTCGATGCCAAATCTTTCGCCCATTGTGCCGGTGCGGGCGTGCATAATTTCAGAAGGTGTCTGGTCTTCTATGACCGCTTTCAATTTTGCCGCGCGCCAGGCTCTTTGCCTGTCACCGTCGTGCACAATGCTGTCGTCTTGAATGATTTCAAATGGTTTGTCTGCTGCACACATATAGGCACTTCGTTAGCGGTCGTGATCTTTATGAGCGGCGTATCCGCGTCTGCTGATACGGGCCTTGCGCTGCGCCTCTCCTGCCAGGCCAATCATTTTTGTCCACTCGATAGTGTCGTCCGGAATACTGGCGATGCCAAAACTATATTCCCATTCTGATTGCCCATCTTTTAGTTTGCCTAAATTTCTGGCACAAATATCAGCGAAATTTTTGACGAACATTGAGGCCAGCGGTGTGTCTAATCCCGGCATTAAAATTGCATACTGCTCTTCTTCGAAGTGGCAGAACCAGTCCATGGCTCGCTTGCTGTCCGAAATTTCTGCCAGAGTGGTCTGCACTATTTCTTTGTCGGCTGCGGTCAGCTTAGAGATATCTTTACCTGATCTGCGCATTTCAAAAATCGTTAAGGTAAGCGGCCATGCGTGAGTCTGAGCGCGTTCTATCTCTCTTTCCATAATCCAGATGAAAAATTCGAAGCGCAATAGACCAGTGCGAGAATCGTAAAGTGAGCGCGAAAATTCGTCGACTTTTTTGCGGTCATAACTCCAGTTGGTGACCAGATTGTGCGAAAGATCCTCGTCGTCCAGTCTATCGTTTGATATTGTCACCAGGCCGCTTTGCACTAATTTGTAGAGAGCGGGCGTCCAGAGGCGTAGCGACAAATCGGCTTGCTCTACGGCGTCGGCGATAATCGGATGATTTTCAATTGCCTGGTAAAGCTGCCAGAGATGCTCGTCGTGTTCGATATTGCGGCGGGACAGGGCTTGTGAAAGACCCTGCCAAT
The DNA here is from genome assembly GCA_021772135.1 of Candidatus Obscuribacter sp. Lineage (GTDB taxonomy): Bacteria > Cyanobacteriota > Vampirovibrionia > Obscuribacterales > Obscuribacteraceae. The sequence continues at coordinate 25,349 of JADYXQ010000169.1, read as the reverse complement.
CGGCCAGATGCTCTTTGGCAAAAATTCCTGAATACATGGTCATACCCAGAGATTTCAAATATTTCGTCTGGTCAAAAAGGCTGGCCGCTTCTAAAATAAATGAGTCGAGCTTGACTCTGATGGTGTTATTTTTGCTGCGCTTTTCCGGGTGAAAGCGAAAATATCCTTCTTCCAATAGAACAAATTCGTAGAGGACGTCCACGCCTTCTCTGTTGCGCGCTGTGCCGTCCACCGGTTTGCCGCTGTCAAAATAGATTTTAAGCAAACCGTCTCGCTGGCTCACTTCAAGCACGCCGGTGTTCTCGTTCAGGGCAATGGTCTGCAACAAACCAAAACTGGGCATGGCTTTGAGATTGCCTTCAAAAGCCAGGGCTTCTTTTGCTTGTTGTGCTTCCATAGAACCATAACTGGTTCCTGCCGAGCTCTGGAAAACATCGGCTTTGCGATCACCGGGGGCGATGGTAAATTCTTTTTTGTTACGCTCGGCTTTGTCTTGGTCGGCGAATGCTTCAGGATTATAAGTAAATGTCTGCAGATTGGCCTGAGCACTGGCTGGTTTGGCTTGCATGCGGCGCCAGAGATCTTTGATATGGCGTAAAACTTCGGCAGAATCGTCAGTAGTTAGAGTGATTATTTCTTGCTTTTCAGAGTCAGATTTTGATGATTCGATTTTAAAATCGAGATCATTGTTTTCGCTGTTGCAAATTACTGAGACATTGAGAGCCTGCGCGCCGAGAAAACCTAAAGAAGTAAGGTAGAAGCTCTTGCCTGGCTTTGAGCGGGCCCGGTCCATAATTTCTTCGATGTGTTGCATGGTGGGAAAGGCGCGAATTTTATGCAAAGTAGCTTGCTTTTTCGGTAGCATTTTTGAAAGCTTTATGCGATCAAGGCTTTGTTTTTCTTCGCTGTTTAAACTGAAATGCTGCGCTTGCTCAAGAAACATTTCAAATACATCCGATCGTTCGAGATGCCCACTTGCAGCGATTTTATCGTAAAGATGCATGGCATTGATAAAACTATCTTTGGCCAGATTTTTTTGTCCGGAAGAGTGTGCAAAGAAGGCTTTTAAAGTGCAGAAGCGTGCCACCAGAATATTGGCCGGGCGGTTAATTTCTTGCATTAAGCGCTCAAGCTCACTCATGAGAGTGCGACAGCGAGCCAGGCGCGAACCAGCTTCGGCAGCCATATTGTTGTTAGCGCTGTGTCGGGCGCGCTGCAAGTTGCTCAGTACCGACTCGATGATTAGTTCGGCTGTGGGCCCGTCGGCCCCTACTAATTTTTCTCTGATGCGAATGGCCTGGTCTAACAATTTGTCGCAACGTGCCGCATTTTCTTTGGTGGTGTTAACGCTGACGTCGGCTGAGTGCACCAGTTGATCGGCCAGGCTCAAAAAGAAATGGTCATCTTTGGGTTCAATACGGTTGAGGGTGCGGCTCAACAATTCTTCGGAAAAGCGAAAATTTGAATTGATGGAAAGTGCCTTAATTAAACCGGCAATAACGGCTAAAAGCTCTGAAACCAGAGGGTCCGCGGCATCTTTAGGGCCGCGCTTGGCGGCCGCCGATCGCGTAGCCGCTGCCAGGCTCCCAGGCTCGTCCATGACAATCAAAACCTGGCTGTAGGCCTCGTTGAGCTTCCCGTCTTTTATTAGCTGCTTGACGTATTCAAGCTTTTGCAGCAACTGCACGAAAAATCCCGCCTGGTGAAGTCCGAGAAGCTGATTATAGACTCTTATTGCTCTTGACCACTGGGGCCGCCGCCTCCAACCTTTGAGCACCGCAAATGGTGGCAGTTTTGCAGGCCCAAATTGAGGAGGAAATAATCATGCTAAAAACGTTATAGTGTTTATGTTGACTGGCTATTTCTTGAGATGGTAGCATCGTGCCAGGTCTTTGTAGAAGCCCCAGAGCTGACCGGGAAGTATTGTGGAAGTAATCGCGTCGGTAGACGGCAATGGCCATTTTCTTAGTATCAGCCCGACCTGTTTTGCTGCGTGGAAAGTTCCTCCCACCGAGCTTTTAGGCCATTCGCTTTTCGATATTCTTCACCCTGAAGACGTGCTGCTGGCTCAGCAGGCTCTTCTTGCCACAAGTTTCATGAATCAGGCCAAGTCATTTGAAGGGCGAGTGGTTTGCCCAGATAAGGTTGTGGTCTCCATGAATTGGACGGCCCAGTGGTCAGAAGTGGACAATGCCACCCTTTTAGTGGCCGAAACCTCGCAAAATCAGATGGCCGCCGCGCCGATGATGGATACGCGCAAAGAGAGCAAAGAGAAATTGCGCCTTGTGCTTGATGCACTGCCGGTGGGCGTTTTTTTAGCGACAACAGCCGGCAAAATTGAGTTTGCCAACAAAGCTCTTGAAAATATGATGGATACCGGAGCCATCGGCCTGGATGCCCGGCCGATTCACTCGGTTTTCCCCATTACAGGCTCAGGCAAACAAGCTGAGGGCTCGCTGCTCACTTACCTGGACAAATCGACTGAGATGGAACTTTCCACTGACAACGATAAAAAGATATCAGTGGAATTGTCGCTCAAGCGTATCAATGTGGGTGGCGTGCTCATGTATCTCGGCACAGCGGTCGGCATTAACGAACGCATCGAACTTTTGACCTTAAAGAAGAAATTTATCGAGGTAGTGACCGATCAAATCAAAGTGCCTCTAGCCCGGGCTGCCGGATTTATTCAGCAGACATTGCAAAACATTCACGGCACCCTTGATGCCAACGGAAGAGTGCGCGGTGATGCAGCTCTTGCTGATATGCAAAAAGCAATCGGTGCTCTTGATAGTATGGTTGAGGTAGACAAGCTTGAAACCGGCAGCTTTGATGTCGCATTGAGCCCCAACAGTATTATGGTTCTGGTAAAGCAGGGTGTGCTGTCGCTTTTGCATGATATACGCGAAGCCGATCTTTCCTTTGAAATCAACGGTCCTGACGGCGAAGTCATGGCTGATGAAGCGCGGATGTTCCAGGTAATTCAAACTCTCCTCTCGAACGCCATCAAGGTATCTCCCAAGGGCAGCAAGGTGCGCGTGCAGATTGTGGATGAACCAGACAAAATGCGAGTTGAAGTAATTGATCGCGGTTGCGGATTGTCTGACGGTCAAAAAAAAGCGATTTTTGATCGCTTCCGCCAACCCGCGCAGGAAGGCGACCCAGACGCTCTTGGGCCGGGTAAAAGTTTGCTTGTGGCTAAGTATTGCATCGACAAGCATGGCGGCAACATGGGCGTCTTTAGCTCACCTGGTACCGGCTCTAATTTCTGGTTTAGCTTGCCGAAAGCAGCTGTGTAGACAGGCGGTGTATGCCTAAATTTTCGCCTCAGGGTCTCGCCGTTGTGCTGATTGTCTCTGCTTTTGCAGTGACGAATAGTTTTGCTTGGCCGACGGTGCGAGCAGCTGAAAATTCTGCTTTAGATAGTAAGTTGACCTCACCCCAAGATAGATCATATACTGCAAGAGCCGCATACGAGGCTAATCCTAATGATGTGGTTGCGGCAACTAACTTTGCTATTCTACAATTGCAAATTGGCGATCGCGAATTTGCGCAAAGCATTTTCAGCTCTGCTGCAAAATTACATCCGCTCGATTACTTAGCCGCACTAGGACTGGCTCAAGCACTGGCTAACGATCCCGAACAAGGTGTACCGGCAGCCCTAAAGCAATTAGACAAAGTGGAAAAGATACCGCAAGCTGCGGGAGTAGACAGCTTTACCAGACTGGTTCTCACTGCTGACTGTTATTTGAGTCTCAATGCTTTTCCCCGCGCATTTGCACTTTATCGGCAAGCGTATTTGCTCAAACCCACAGACTACACAGTAAGCGAAAAGTGCTGTCGCACTGCTTTAGCCAGTGGTCAATTAGACCTGGCAAAAACTTTTTTGCCGCAAGTTTTAGCAAAAGAATCGGCCGACCAGGCTCTGCTTATATTACTGGCTCAAAACAGTCGAACTCTGCGTGCCGGGCCGATTTCAAATGCTATTATGGAATCGGCTAGAACAAATTTTTCTAGCGACGCTGACTTCTATTACCGCCTCGGCCGTGCCTTTCAAGGCGATGCGAACGCTGCCATTTGTTTCAACCGTGCCGTCACTATAAGCCCTGATGAAGGCAAATTTGTCCTGGCCCAGGCGGCCCTTTTGACTCTTGCCCACAAAGAGTCTGCGGCTCTGGCGCAACTCAAGACCATGGCCGGCAAAAGCGCTATGCAAGAGCCATCGCCGCGCCGCACCCTTGTGGCCGGTCTGATTAAGGCCGGCGTGGAACTGCTCAGCCAACCGGGAAAGCACAGCTATCAGGTCAGCACAGTTGAAATCACCAGCCTGTCTTGCCACTGCAAGGTCGCGGCCATCAACTATATTTTGCGCGGCCAGCCCGGTGTGGTCTTCGCCCAGGTGCCCGAAGGCAAAGGCCCGCGCAATCTGCTCATTTGCGCGGCAGACCAGAATCCGGCGCTAATCTGGAGCAAAATGGCGAAAGAGGCAAAATATAAGCTGTTGCCGAAAGCCTCGCCCATTACTGACTTTCCCGCCCTTTATGCTCTTGCTTCTGGCAACTTCGAAACCGTCACCGTGGCCCCCAAGCCGCATTACGCTTTCCAGGCCTTGCCTCTGCGCCGCGACTAATAATTTCTCTTAGATATAAAGCTTATCTGATTTATATGCCAGACTGCTCTTGGGCTTTGTAGACTATTTGCGAACTGGTTTATCAGTGGAGGTTTTCCGTGGGTCGTCTTTCGCCAATTAATTTCATCGGCTGGATCAACGAAAACCGGCACCTGCTCAAGCCGCCGGTGGGCAACAAGGTTATCTGGGAAGACCGCGACGTCATTGTCATGGTTGTAGGCGGGCCGAACTCGCGCACTGATTTTCACGTCAACGGCGGCGAAGAATTTTTCTATCAGGTGGAAGGTGATATTACCCTCAAGGTTTTTGATCAAGGCGAACACCAGTCTATAAAAATTAAAGAGGGAGAGATTTTTCTCTTGCCCGCCAATGTGCCGCATTCGCCGCGCCGGCCGGCCAACACCGTCGGCCTGGTGATTGAGCAAAAACGCCAACCTGGCGAAGAAGATGGCTTCATCTGGTTTTGCGAGAACTGCGGCGAAAAACTCTACGAGGAAAATTTTCAACTGACCAACATTGCCACGCAATTTCCGCCCATTTTTGAGCGCTTTTATGCAGGTAGCAATACTACTTGCAAAAAATGCGGCACAAAAGTGTTGAAGCCCGAAGCAAAGGTTGCCAGCAATAATGAAAAAGATTGATATTCACACCCATATTCTTCCGAAAGTGCTGCCCAAGTTCAAAGACAAATATGGCTATGGTGGATTTATCGAACTCGAACATCACAAGCCCTGCTGCGCGCGCATGGTGCGTGATGACGGCAAATTCTTTCGCGAAATTGAAGAAAATTGTTGGGAGCCTGCTATTCGCATTCGTGAGTGCGACAGCGCGGGCATAGACCTTCAGGTATTATCGACGGTGCCTGTGATGTTCAGCTATTGGGCTCAACCGAAAGACTGTCTGGATTTGTCTGCTCATCTAAACGATCACATTGCCGAAGTGGTGCGCGCCCGCCCCGATCGTTTTGCCGGACTGGGCACAATTCCTATGCAAGACCCTGATTTAGCTATTAAAGAAATGACCCGCTGCGTTAAAGAGTTGGGTTTGCGAGGAGTGCAAATTGGCTCGCACGTCAACGATTGGAACCTGTGCGAAGAGCGCTTGTTTCCTGTCTTTGAAGCGGCCAGCGAACTGGGTGCTGCCATTTTTGTTCACCCTTGGGACATGATGGGCGAGAGCCGTATGTCTAAATATATGTTGCCCTGGCTGGTAGGAATGCCGGCCGAAGTGTCGCTGGCCATTTGCTCAATGATTTTTGGTGGAGTGTTCGAACGCTTACCTGAGTTGCGCGTTGCCTTCGCCCATGGTGGCGGTGCCTTCCCGATGACTCTGGGTCGCATTGCCCACGGATTTGCTTCCAGACAGGATCTTTGCGCTGTGGATAATCCTCATTGCCCCAGTGCATATGTGGGCAGATTCTACGTTGATGCCCTGGTGCACGATGCCAATGTTTTGCGCTACATCTTGAATTTGTTTGGTGAAAAATGCATCGCTCTTGGTACCGACTATCCATTCCCATTGATGGAAGCCGAACCGGGAAAAATGATCGAATCATTGACTGACGTTACGGTAGAAGTCAAAGAACGGTTGCTCAGCGGCACGGCCTTAGAATGGCTGGGGATGAGCGCTATTGATGCAAAGGCTGGCCTTAGTGAGAAAGCGGGGACAAACTGAATGAATCAGTGTGCAAAGAGCCAATATGATAATTCGCTTGAATTTGCTCGCTCATTAGACGGTGAAGAAGAATGGGCCGAATTACGCCGCCAGTTTATTTTGCCTGATGATTTAAGTGCCGCCAGCGGTCAGTCTTGTGTTTATCTGGCCGGCAATTCGCTAGGCTTGCAACCCCGCCGCACTCGCCAATATATTCAAGAAGAGCTCGATGACTGGGCCAAGCTCGGGGTGGAAGGCCATTTGCATGCCAGGCACCCCTGGTTGCCTTATCACGAATTTGTCACCGCCAGCAGTGCCCGCCTGGTAGGCGCACTGGCCAGCGAAGTGGTGGTGATGAACACGCTTACCGTCAATTTGCATTTGATGATGGTGTCATTTTATCGACCGACAAAAGAACGCTTTAAAATCGTAATTGAGAAGAATGCTTTTCCGTCTGACCAGTATGCTGTGGCTTCACAGGCTAAGTTTCATGGCTTTGGCGGTGACGCTATTATCGAACTGACACCAAAAGCGGGCTGCGACACTCTTGCCACTGAAGACATAATCGCCTTGCTGCAAGAGCGCGGATCTGAAATTGCCATGGTAATGCTCGGTGACGTCAATTATTTAACCGGCCAGGCTTTTGAAGGAGCAAAAATAGCAGCCGAGGCGCACCGTCAGGGGGCCACCTTTGGCTTAAATCTGGCTCATGGCGCCGGTAATTTAGAGCTAAGTCTGCACGACTGGCAAGTAGATTTTGCTGTCTGGTGCACTTACAAGTATTTGAACTCTGGCCCTGGCGGTCTCTCTGGATGCTTTGTGCATGAGAAGCACGGCCGCGCTTTCGACTTGCCCCGTTTCGCCGGTTGGTGGGGACACAACAAAGAAGACCGCTTTAAAATGGCGTCGGTGTTTGACCCTATGGCCGGTGCGGAAGGTTGGCAACTTTCCAACCCACCGATTTTTCAACTGGCAGCGCTGAGAGCTTCACTGGAATTATTTGATCAAGCCACCATGCCCAGGCTACGTGCCCGTAGCGTTAAACTGACCGGATTTATGGAGTATCTGCTTAATTCTTTGACTGCTGGTTTTTGTTCGATTATCACTCCCTCGGATGCCAATCAGCGCGGCAGTCAACTCAGCATCAGGTTTAAGGGCGACGGCAAAGAGTTGTTGGAGCGCTTTAAACAAGAAGGCGTAGTTTGCGATTTCCGCGAACCCGATATTATTCGCGCCACCCCCATTGCCATGTACAACACTTTTGAGGACATCTACCGCTTCTACGAAGTGGTGCGGCGTTTTTCCGGCGAGCAAAACAATTCATGAGAGGACAGACCAATGGTTCAAGATAATCAATCTTCTTTAAATGTGGGCGGCGACTTGAAGCGCTCTGAAATCGCGGTAATTGGCGCCGGGCTGGTGGGTTCGCTTCTGGCAATTTTTTTGGCCAAAAGAGGTTTTAAAATTGATGTCTTTGAACGCAGGCCAGACATGCGTAAAGAACAAATTTCTGCCGGCCGCTCGATTAACTTAGCTATTTCTACTCGCGGTTTGAAGGCTCTGCATCAGGCCGGTCTAGATCAAGAGATTCTCAATCAAGCAGTGCCCATGCGCGGTCGCATGATGCATTCCAAAACCGGCGAACTAACTTATCAACCGTACGGCAAAAGCGACGACGAATATATCAATTCGATTTCACGCGGCAGCCTCAATAAATTGCTCATGACTAAGGCCGAATCAACAGGCGCGGTGCGTTTCTTTTTCGAACAAAAAGCAGCTGGCCTTGACGTGGACCACAATCAAGTAGCTTTTGTCGATGAAACTGTAGAACCCCATCGTGATTATAAGGTGCAGGCCGCTATCGTTATCGGCACCGACGGATCCGCTTCGAAAATTCGCGATGATATCACCACTGGTTATGGCTACAAATGTACCGAATCGCGTTTAGATTATGGCTATAAAGAACTCGTCATTCCTGCTCAAGATGGCGGCGGCTTTAAAATGGAGAAGAACGCTCTGCACATTTGGCCGCGCGGAGCGTACATGCTTATCGCCCTGCCTAACTTTGACGGCAGCTATACTTGCACACTTTTCTTACCCTTCACGGGCCCGGTTAGTTTCGAAAAACTTACCACCAGAGAAGAAGTGGCGCAATTCTTCAATGAAGAATTCGGCGACGCTGTGCCTTTAATTCCCGACATTGTTGATAATTTCTTTGCTAATCCGACCGGTCATATGGACACCGTCAAATGCCACCCCTGGAACGTCGACGGCCGTGCTTTACTGCTCGGTGATGCCGCTCACGCTATTGTGCCTTTCTTTGGTCAAGGAGCTAATTGCGGTTTTGAAGATTTGAGCATTTTGGAAGAGTGCATCGATGCTCATATCGCCCGTGGTGGCAGCCTTTATATCGACCACCGCGAAGCTCCAATCAGCAAAGACGAGCATGAGAACAAAAGGCGTCGCACAAAAGACGGAGTATTCAACTGGCAGATTATATTTGAAGAGCTGGTCAAGCGCCGCAAGCCAAACTGTGATGCAATTGCTGATATGGCAGTTGAGAACTTTATTGAAATGCGAGACAAGGTGGGCGATCCCAAATTCCTGCTCGGCAAGGGAGTGGAGAAGATTCTAGAAAAAGAATTTGCCGGAGCATACCGGTCACGCTACTCACTGGTGACTTTCAGTAATCATCCTTATAAACTCGCTCTGGAGGCCGGAATCGTTAACGATGAAATTTTAGCCGAACTCTGCGCCGGCATTGAAAAGCCAGATCAAGTAGACCTGGTATTGGCTAAGAAACTAATCGATGCGAAACTAACGCCGCTGCTGGCGCAATATGGCGTCAATAGCGAAGTCGTGGGTGCATGTTGAAAGAACAATTTTCGTCTGCGAAATTCCCTGCCACAAAGTTTATTGTGGCTATCAACATAATTATTTTTGTTGCCATGGTGATTGTCTCCGGCGGTCAGGCGGCCACTACCCCTACTGTAGCGATGTTGCAAGAGTGGGGTGCCAATTTTGGCCCACTGACTTTGAATGGCGAGTGGTGGCGTCTTTTTACTTCGATGTTCTTGCACATTGGTTTTGTGCACATCGCTTTTAATATGGCCGCATTGTGGAATCTCGGTGAGTCTACCGAAGGCCTCTTTGGCACCCCTCGCATGCTCAATATCTACCTACTTTCCGGGCTTGGCGGCTCTTGTTGTAGCATGCTCTTTAATCCAGGCATAACATCAGCCGGAGCTTCCGGCGCCATCTTTGGTATTTACGGCGCTCTGTTCGCTTACTTCTTTGCTAATCGCAAAGCCATGGGAAAAGAAGCATTTTTGGCCGGTACCAAATCTGCTACCGCTTTTCTGGCTCTCAATATTTTCATGGGAATCGCTTTTCATTTCGACAATTTCTGCCATGTGGGCGGTCTAATTACTGGTTTTATCGTCGGCAGTTTTTACTTGCCTCATCCGACTCATCAATTTTCCAAGCATCCAATAATTGGCACACTTTTGGCTATGGGCACAATTGTTGGACTTTTTCAGTACGCAAAATCCATTCCCCTTGATTTCAACGGCATGTATTACACAAGCTACGCCAGGCAGTTAATCAAAGAAGATAAATACAATGCGGCCATGGTCATGCTTGAGCGCCGTCTGGCAAAGGCTCCAGACGATGAATCTGCTTTGAGAATTTGTCTTTATGCTTGCTTAAAAACAGGGCAGTTGCCACACGGCCTTGAAGTCGCTGAACGCATAGCAAAACTTGATCCTGAAGATCAAAAGATGGCTGATTTGGTTGGTAAGCTGCGGGCTGCTTTGAGTACTAAAACGCGTTTGCATTATCAGAGCGCTGGTTCAAAATAAGTCTAGTAGATTAGGATTTCAGGCAGTACGTCAGCCACTCTTCCATAAGCAACGCGATGTTCGGACCACGAAACAATTATTGGGATAAGATGTTAATTCTGTCAAAATTCAACGGATGTTTATGAATGTCAATTTCGATTGGAGCAATGGCGTCCATACCCGACAATTCTGTTGAAGGAATAATTCGCAACTTGAAATTGATTGGCAGGCCGACTTCTTTTACTAAAAAGTCCTGTACCAGCTTCACTTGTTTTGACGTAATTTTGTGGTCGTCCAGCAAAACCGTTGCGTTGACATTCATTGGACTTTTAAAACGTTGAACTGTTACCTCCCGCACCTGGATACCGTGAAAAGTTTGAGTCTTGTCTCGAAGCAAGCTTTTTACTGTAGTACTAATTTGATTTTCTAAAATGAGCTCACGCATACTGAATGCCAGGGGAACTATAAGAAGTAAAGCCATAAGGGACGAAATTGCCAGACCTTTGCCGGCTCTGTTTAACGGAGTATAGCCCTTGATCAAGAACACCAGACTTCCAGCAAATGCTATGCCGACCAAATTTGTAAGATAGAGGAGTCCTGCCCCTGTCCATACGTTAAAGTTACCAAAAGCGAGGCCGATGCCCACTACGCTTAAGGGCGGGACAAGGGCGACTGCAATTGCAACTCCGGCCATACTGTCTGCCAACTTCACTTTGGTTTGACAGTAAGCTCCAATCGCACCAGCAAATATCGCGACGCCGAGATCTAAAAGCGTGGGATGCGTTCTTCCCAAAATTTCCGGAGTGAGCTCCAGGTAATGCAAAAATAGTGCCAGGCTAAATGAAATTGCGATTCCGGCAGCAGTTCCACAGGCGAGAGTGATCAGTACGTTGGACAGCAGGCGAAGATCGGCGGTCAGTGTGGCAAGTGAAAGCCCTACTAATGGACGCATTAAAGGAGCAATGATCATGGCGCCGATAATAACTGCTGGACTATTTTGAAAAAGGCCGAGGGTAGCAATTACCGTAGAACCGGCAAGTAACACCAAAAACTCTTTGGAAATTTTACTGAATGCTTCCAACCTTTCCTGAAGGCCAATCAGCTCTGCTTGATCGACGTGAGGTAGAGCAAGAATTGGCATTAAACACCTGGACAGAGTTGAACAAACAATAGCTGAATTTCTGCGAGCACAGTCTTCCAATTAGGGCATTATGTCACGCATCGTCAGCGGCCCATTTGGATGCAAAAGATTTTATAGAATCTGCATGGTCTTTGGCTTCCTGTGCGCCTTGTTTGTCGCCTCTCGCAAGCTTTAAGTCTCTCAGGTTGTACCAGGGGTTTGGATAATCTGGTGCAGCCTCTATTGCCTTACGAAAGGCAGCTTCCGCGCCGTCGGTGTCACCTTTGTAGATTAGCAGAACGCCGAGGTTATTCCAGGCTTTTGGTGCGCTGGGATCGTACTCAATTACCATTTTGTAAATATTTTCAGCCTCTGCATTCTTGCCGCATTGCTCAAGAACAAGGCCAAGAGTAATCCAGTGTTTGTTGATTCTGGGTGCCAATTCGCCCGCCTTTTTGAGGGCATTGATGGCAGTATCCCAGTCTCGCCTTTGATTGGCTTGAATTCCAACTCGGTGCCAAAGTTCGGGATCGAAACGGGCTAACTCGGCTGCTCTTTGAATGGCTGGATAACACGCTTCATCGTTACCGTGTTCTAAAATATCGGCCCAACTTGCCCAGCACTTAGCGTTGTCTGGAGCAAGTTCTACGGCTGTTCTAGCGGACTGAATGGCATCGTTCTTGTAATTTCCCAGCTTCAGGGCCTCTGCAAAGGTGAGGTGTGCTCTGAAGTCACCAGGTCTAAGCTCAACTATTTTCTTCGCGATACTAATGGCTTTGGTGGTTTGGCGTGAGTTTATAAAAATTGAACTCAGCAGTTCTAAAGCCGGTAAATCGTCTGGCTGATACTTGATTATTTTATTAAGTAGTTTGACAGCGCCTGCGGTATCACCAGCTCGTTCCAGCAGGATACTCAGTCTAAAAACGATTGAGAGATCTCCGGGAGTTGTCTTTATTTGTTCTTTCAGTCTGTCAATGAGGTCGTGCAAATCGTGATCGGTGAACAGCTCAGTCGGAGAATTTACTGAAGCAGCCGTCTCGTTGCCAGGTTGATTTCCCTGGTTTTGCCTAATTTTCAAATCACGTAGATTGAATTTAGCGTTGGAGTAGTTAGGCTCTAGCTTCAATGCTTCGCTAAAAGCCAGTTCAGCCTCACTGATGTTGCTTAGCAAGCTCAACGTCACACCGCAGCTATTCCAGTATTCAGCGATGTTGGGTTGAAGTTTCAAGGCCGCTTCATAGCTAGCAAATGCTTCTTGGAAGCGTCCTGTTTTCTCCAATGACTTTCCGAGACAATTCCACCACTGATCCATTTCTGGTTGTTGACGGACTGCCTGCGTGTACCATTCGATGGCCTCGTCAAAGCGTAATTCTCGAAGAAGTTGTTGACCGGTAAAATTAATTGTGTTGTGAGAGCTAGCTTTTTCGGTCATTTCTGTAGTTCCTACGACATTTAAAGCTCATTGTCCTTGAGTGAGTGATTCTAGCAGCTAATGTTTGTTGACAAGGTGTCTGGAAATGGTAACTGAATGGTCCGGTACTACCTGTGGTGGCGCACTCTGGTCTTTGATCTAACGAGTAGAAGTTGCAGAAATGCTATAATAGACCAGACACCCATTCGGCGCTCTGCCTTTCCAGTCGTTGTTGTTGTGCTGCTTCGAGCTGGTCAGAATCGAGGAGGTTATTATTAAGATACTGGTAGCAGTAGACTTTGGCTTGTACGGAAGAGCTCAGGTGAATTTCTTGAAAAAACTTGGGGCGGGCGCAAATGCTGACATTCGCGTTGTCCATGTAATGGAGCCGCTAAGGTGGGAACTTCAAACTGCTTATCCTGCTGCAATGCAGCTTTCGGATGCGATTATTAAAGAATGCCGCGAAAATGCCGTCAAGTTAGTTAGCGAAATTGAGCATGAATTGAGGCAGGATTGCGCTCCCAGTTCAGTCGACGTACTAATCAAAGAAGGCAGCATTGCGAACGAATTGATGATTGCGGCAGACGAATTTGACGCCGACCTCGTCATTGTAGGCAGTCACGGCAAATCCGGCATCGCCAGATTTCTTCTCGGAAGCGTCTCTCAAGCGATCGCAATTAATTCAACAAGATCAATTTTGATTGCGCGATTGAACGATAATGATGGAGACCAGATTGCTGCGTCCGAGAAAGAAATTCGTTCAATCTTGTAGGGCAATTAAATGTGATGCTTTAATTGCTTTCAAGTATTTGGCGCAATTGCGGTAGAATTTTACGGGTTGCCGTTTTTCCGGCATCTATCGCCGTTTGCAAATTAGCGTCGTTGAACGAGTCCAGGTCGAATCTTTCCACTTCCGGCTCAATTAAAATATCGGCGTCTGGCGCTGACTTTTCTTCGATTGATGCCATTAAAATGCTTGTCACTCTATTGGCATATTCCATGGTTGTATCAAAGCCAGTACGCTTTTTTGGAGCGGTGAAGCCATGCAATCTTACCGCCACCACCACAGAATTTTTATCTCGAACTGCCCCAGTCGGCAGGTTTGCGCTTATCCCACCGTCGACTAAATAACGCTGGTCTTGTCTAACGGGTTGATAGATGAAAGGCACGCTGCAGCTTGCCTCTACAGCCTTCGAAAGATCTCCATTGATTTGTACTACCGGTTCACCGCTTTTCAGGTCAACGCACACTGCTGCAAATGGAATGGAAAGTTGCTCGATTTTGGTGCAGCCCTTTGGAAGATGTTGTCTCATGAATTTGGCAATCGACTTTCCGGAATATAAGCCCAAAGCCGGTTTGAATTGCAGAATTCGCAAAACAAAATAGCGAGGGAAGTAAAGCAATTCCTGAATGACTACCGGTCTTGGAAAAAAGGCATTACGTAAGCCACCGTTTAGAACAGCGCTCTTCATCTCATCGGGTGTCACTCCGGCAGCTGCAAGAGCGCCGAAAAGGGCTCCAATACTGGTGCCAGTGATAGAATCGACGCGAATACCTTCTTCTTTCAGGACTTTTAATACGCCGATATGCGCAAAACCACGCGCGCCACCGCCAGCCAATACAAGGCTTATTTTCTTTGATGATTTCGTCGGCGGTAAAACGTTTTCGTCTGGCGCTGCACAAGCCGACAGAGGGACCAGGAAATAGAAAATATAAAAAAGCACGCAGAATCCGGCGTGGCTAATCTTTGCGTTGAAAAGAGTATCTGCCATTTTTATGCATGCGCAAAAGCTTGGGTTCCAAGCCTATGTGCATGCGATTCACTCCATAGGATGTTATGAAATCATTGTGGGTGTCGCGGTCTGATCCATGACTTCCGCTTGGGCAGCCACTCGTTTGATAGATTCAATCCCATTTTCTGCTGATTGCTTGCTTGTGTATCCCTGGGATGCAGCAATAATCAGGCCGTTTTCAGCTTTCAGGTGAAAGTAGAATTGACCATCTGCTCCTAAAAAAATCTCAAATGTGCCCATGTCGCCTCCTTTCTGTGGAATGAATTTTAATTGACGCTTACTTATTCTAGCTAGGCGACAATAATACTCGTTTTTCCAATTTTGCCAATCTCAGCAGTGTTCTAGTAGCCCTGTTCTGTAAGTACGGATTCTCATCTTCCGCGAAAGAAGTCAATATATAGCAAGGTGCGTTGCTATATATTGCAATTGCAAATCGAACGTCAGGGCTTCTATCTGAACAAAGCTCTTCAAGGATTTCCGCTGAAACCGCGTGATTTAACGCAGTTGCAGTCCGCACTTCTGCGTTATCGCCTCTGCACAATCGATTCAAAATTTCTGCAGGGCAATTCGCATTCTCAGCTACGCGTCTGCGAATTCGCGGCACCGCATGACCAGCGAGCTCACTTAAAATAGAAAGATCGCTTGAAGAGCCTGCTTTTATGTATTGCATTCTATTATACCACGCAAAGACTCATGGGCGCTGCTTTAGAGAACGAAGGGGCGAAGGTCATCTGTAGTTTTAGACGTCAGAGTCATTATTGAAACATGGTCTGTTGTCCAGTTCATTTTCAATTTCATGCAATCCGTCTTCCGTAAGGCTGCCGTTTTTGACCAGCTGTTTTAAGCAATCTTTTTCAAGTTCGAATATTTGAGCACGCAGTTCCTCTTCTTCAAATAGCCGTACTGAATCGTCTTCAAGATGCAGATCAGCTATTCTATTTCGTAGATTGATTTTTTCGGCATCTAGTTGATTGTGCATTTGATCACGTGAGCTTTCCGTTATATTGCCGCTTTTGAATTGCTCGTCTAAAAATATCAGTGCCCTTTTTTTAGTAATCAGTTGAGCTTTCAACTGTCTATATTGCTCGCGTTTAGGGTCTTTCAGATTCATTTTCAGAAATTTGACCAGCGGTTCGATAGTTAACCCAGGCACAAGGAGTGTAAACAGAACTACGCCAAAAGTAGTTATAGTAATCATTTCTTTATAGGCAAAACTATTCGGCAGACTGAGAGCAAGAGCCATGCAGACCGAGCCTCTCAGGGCTCCCCAGAACAGCATGTGACGCCATTTCCAAGGAATTTTATGGTTTTTCTTACCGATGAACGGTGTTAAGCCGTAAACAACAATTGCTCGGGCAATTAGCACCACCAGTATGCCGACGCCAATCTCTACTTTGTACTTGTAGAGCAACGTAAATTTGACCTGCAGGCCGATGAGCAGAAAAATTAGTGAGTTAACCAGGAAAGCATAGTATTCCCAGAACGAATTAACGGCCATTCTTGTGCCTGGCGACATGCTCGTGCGGCTGCCGTAGTTGCCGATTACAATGCCTGCTGCCACTACGCTTAACACAGCCGATACGTGCAATTCTTCAGCAAGCAAATAGGAGCCGTAGGCAAGAATTGTTGTAAGGGTAATTTCCAATAAGTGATCGTCGAACAGTCGAGTAAGTCGTGAAGCCGCATATCCTAAAATCGCCCCGACTGCGGTTCCTCCTAAAACCACAAGTAGAAAACTGCTTGTGGTCCCTGCTGCAGAAAATGCAGCGCCTGACAGAACAATTGCTAAAACCAGTTTGAATGCTACAACCGCGGTCCCGTCGTTAAAAAGACTTTCGCCCTCGAGAAGCATCGTTAAGTGGCTATCCATGCCAAGCTTTCGAAATAAGGCCAAGACTGAAATAGGATCGGTCGCCGCAATCATTGCGCCAAAGAGTAGCGCTGGTCCCAGGGCAACGTGTGCAATGTAATGCATGCCATAAGCCACTACAAGAGTGTTAATTACCACGCCAACCGTTGCCAGAACTATGATTGGTAACCATGTTTCTTTCAGTTCCGTAATTTGGATATTCCATGACGCTTCGAACAACACTGCTGGTAGAAAAATCAAGAGAATGAGATCTGGCGTAAGTTCTACTTGCGGCAAAAGGTGACAAACGCCACAGACTAAACCGACAATAACCAAAGCTATTGAGTAGGGAAGTTTGATCCACTTTACCGTCATTGCCACCGTTGCCGTGACGATCAGAAGCACGACAAATATTTCGATGTGGATGCCTTCGTTCATAGTTGAGGTCCTTCAGGTGTGGTCGATTTGGCAATTGTCATTGAATTGAAAATAAAAGCCAATTTGTCATGATATAGATGAGCAGAATTGCTAAAGCATCACCAGCAACAAACAAAAGTTTCTTTTCGGAACGATATGTTAGAGCGATTACCACCACGGCCATGGACATCACTGCGGCAATTGCAGTCAAAGCATTGTTTTGTGATACCGAACGCAAAAGCGGTGCTTTGACATAACAAAGGTCAACTGCAGCCAGTATAGCCACATTCAAGAGATTGCTGCCTAGCAAATTTGCGACAGCCATGTCGAAAGCGCCAATTCTTGCTGCTGCTACCGACACGGTTATCTCGGGCAGAGAAGTTGTAATGGCAATGAAAGAGGAGCCGATAAAACTTTCGCCCCAGCCGGTTGCTTTGGCAATACGCTCGCCCAGTTCAGGCAAATAGCACGCGGCCGCTACGATCATTAATGAGTAGAGGCTGAACATTAAAAAAGACCGCCGCAAGGTCGAGCCGGGTTGAACAGCTTCGGCGATTTCGCCGGCAAACTCTGTCAAGCGAGCCTTCTCATACGAGTAAATTAGTTTCATCGCTATCAGATAAACAATGACGAAGAAGAAGCTGAGTGGATCTACAGAGTTCAGGACTTTTATATAGGGCAAGTGCTTGCCAAAAAGAATGTCCACCGCAGCAAGACAGACTAGCAAGATGCCAAAGCCGGCAGAGAGCATGTGTCCCTGGTGCACCATGTGTGATACCGGGCGCTTTTTTGAGAGCAAATCAAGCCCGGCGAGTACCAACATATTAAACATGCACGAACCCAGCGTGCCGCTTACGGCTAGATCTGGTAGATCGTTCAGGGTAACGGCTGAAATTCCAGTAATCAGCTCAGGGAGAGATGTGATTGTGGCGAGCAAAACCAAACCTACCCAATTTCGCCCCAGGCCAGTCTTTTCTGCTATGACATCTCCATGAAACGTCAGTTTGGTGCCGGCAAACATTATTACGCCGGCGCATAAACCGAATTCCAGCCATACATCCCACATTGTGCTGCTCTTGTAAAGGTAAAAACCATGCTGATAGGTTCAGCGGTAACAATGTTAACCCAAAGATTGCCTAGCTGTACTAATCTGGCGCCATGAAGAAGGTGGCCAACAATTACTCAGTTAAGCTCGCCGCTCTATCAGCCAGGTAGGCCACAATCAATTGCGCCTTCTCTGTTTCGCCAATCATTCGGGCATGCATTTCTAGAGTCTTCAGATCATGCTTACATTTGTATGTAAGTTGCGACTGGTTAAAATTCGGATCTTTTAAAAGGGCTGTTCTTCCGAGGTATCGGTAAACTTCTAATGCGCAAAGAGCGAACAGACCACAAAATGCCCACCACCAAAAAATCATGATTTCATGACCACCATAACCAAGCTTAATGGCAATTAGGCCTGCCAACATTGTCCAGAACAACAGCGCCGGTAAGATGCCAAAAAGTTTGTACGAAGGTTTCAATTAACTAGAGTATGACCACGCCAGAGCTTCGGCAAGAAAATCTTTCATCGATTGCCACGAACGTTTGTCGGCGGTAGCATTGAAGACCAATCCATTTTCAGGCATGTTCATGGCAGGGTTGGTGAAAGCATGGCCGGTGTGGCCATAAGCGTGCAGCTGCCAATCGGCTTTTGCATCGGTCAATTCTTTTGCAATGCCTAGCGCCTCCGCCGGTGGTGCCATGGGATCATCGAAACCATGGAGAATAAGAATTTTTGCGGCAATATCAGCTTGCGCGCCTAAATTAGCAGGGTAGAACAAGCCGTGAAAACTGACCGCGCCTTGCAGGCCGTTGGGAACAGCTCGGGCCAGATCAAGGGCGCAAAGGCCGCCGAAGCAATAGCCGATGATCGCCATGCGCTCCGAGTCAACCGCCGGATGAGCTTGAGCGGCCATGTATCCTGCCGAGAGTCGCTTGCGCAGCATCGCCCGGTCATCCATAAAAGGCTGCATTAATTTGCCGTTCTCGTCCATAGAGGCGCCGCAGCGTCCCTGGCCGTAATTGTCTAAAGCGAAGGCTGTGAATCCCAGTTCGGCTAATTTGTTTGCTTTCTCGCGAACGAAATCGTCTTGCCCACCCCAGGCATGGCTGATGATTACACATGGACGCTTCTCATCGTCAGGTTGGCTGTAAGCAACGTAACCTTTGCAAGTGATGTCGCCGTCGGTATATTCCACAGTCTCGGTATGCATTGGCCCTCAGCAAAAATAGTGAGGTTCTAGTTTACCGTATTTAGACTTGCTGATAGGCCAGGTAAACGCGCTTGAGCGTTTCGGCGAACTGGTCTGGACTTTGGGCACCTGAGGCAATTACGTCGCCTTCAATGACAAAGGCGGGCACTCCACTGATGCCCAGGCGAATGCCTACTTGCTCTTCTGCCCGAACTTCATCGCTGCCCTTTTTCGAGGCAAGAAATTCAGCCACTTCTTTTTTGTCGAGTCCAGCTTCAGCGCCAACTTCGATCAGTACTGAAGAGTTGCCGATATCAACCGCTTCTTCAAAGTATTTTTTGAAGAGCAAGTCAGATACTGCGTCTTGTTTGCCTCTGGCTTCGGCGAACCACAATAAACGGTGGGCATTAAACGTGTTCGGAGTGCGCTCTAGCTTATCTAAATTGAAGTGTAGGCCGTCTGCGGCTGCCTTGGCCGTAAGCTCTTTATCCATCTCCTGCGAACGCTCCCAACTGCCGAATTTGCAGGTGCGATATTCCTTGCGGCACATTCCCTCCGCTGGCATGGTCGGGTTGAGTTCAAAAGGGCGCCAGGCTACCTGAAAATCAACAGAATTGCCTAACTGCTCAAGTGCCTTGTCCAGTCGAGCTTTGCCGATATAACACCAGGGGCAGACAATGTCAGAATAAATTTCCAGCTTCATCTCGGTCTCCTTCGACATAGGGCTTGCAGTCTCACTCTAGATAGTCTAATTAATATCGTTGAACTTTTCTTCAATTATTAAAAATTGGAACTTTTATCTAGACTGACCAGTCAGTTGAGGCGCTTGGTGCACAGTCCGTAAAGGAGAACTCCCTTGGATAATTCAGATAACACTGTAGCTACAACTTTTACCGGGCACACACCTGAAGAAACCTGGTTGGCTACGATCAGTGAACAATACGGTATAGAGCCCGTAACTATCAAAAAAAGAACACGAAGATTGCGCCGCATGCAAACGCAAAATTTTGTCCAGCGGGCCGTCCACAACGTTGTTCAGCTATTCCGCGGCGACAGGGAAGCTGCGTAATACTCGATTTAAAAACACATTTCTAATCGCTCTATTAATTCAGCGGTTGAGGCGATGCGTGTGGAAAGGGCAAGATCCGTCATATCAGCTACCACTTTGCTCAGACTTTCTGATATTTGAGTATCTATTGCTCGTGGAATAGACTGCGAAAGTGGCACTGGCTCGTTGCCTGTGAGTAAATAGTAGAGCGTTCCTCCGAGTGAGTAAATATCACTTTGCGGCAGCGCCCGGCCGCGAAACTGTTCCGGCGAAATATAACAATGTTTGCCGACTAGAGTTGCCGTGGCATTGGCAATCAGCTCGTCGGCTACGCCAAAATCGATGATGATTGGCACATTGCTAGCGGCCACAATTATATTTTCAGGCGTGAGATCGCGGTGCAAAATTGGTGGATCCATGCCGTGCAAACATGCCAGTGTATCGACCAAAGACTTTGCCCAGGTCAGCACTTCAGACTGAGGGCGGGGGCCATTTTCGCGCACCATCTGTCTGAATGTTTCGCCGGCGATGTATTGCAAAAGCAAATATTCTCTTTCATTTTCGCGAAAGGCTCTGATTACTTTTACTATATTTTCGTGGTCGAGGCGTTTGAGCAAATCAATTTCTCGCCTGAACAATTCATAGGCTTTTTGTTTCAGTTCGTCTTTACTCTGGCTGGGAATGATTGATTCCTTCAAGACATAAAGCGAATGTTTGTCTTCTTGCACAAGGTAAACGGCAGAGAGACCGCCGAAGGCAATTTGCCTGATCACTACCAGGCGCCCTGTGTCTAATACTTCTTCCGGCTCGAGCGGTCTGAAAGCTGCTGCGGTGAAACGACTGTCAAGTTCGTCATCAAGCATCTGACGATGACTGCGTTCTCTACCTGGTAATGCCAGCAGCGCAAACTTTTGTTGCAACGATTCCAGCATCGGATTTCTCGCTTTCGGAGGCAACCACATTTCAGCAGCAAGCAAGAGTTTCTCAGCATCTTGTGGCGCCATAGCACCGAGTTTAAGAACGTATTCTTTATCATCGGTTGTATAAATTTGCAGTTTCAATTTTTCATAGGCATCATCAATATTGCCGACTACTGTGATGCTCTGCACTTTTGACCAGGGAATATTGTTGTTAAATCGATTCAATAGCGCAAGAAACATGGGCAATCTCAGACCGGTGTCATTGGCTACCAGCCGCCGGTCAGAAGCAAGCAAACTGACCGTGGCAAAAACACCCGTATAGCTGAGTCCAGCGGCAATAACCCCCACAAGCTTTAGCGGTTCTGACATCAACTGATTGATCATCAGAAGAATGCTCTGTGCTGGTTGACAAAAAAGTGCAACCATTGCTGCCACTATTATGTATGTTGTGATAAGGGCGGGCATAATCAGCCAACTGGGTGATGTCAGAACACAGATCCAGGTGATCAGTATGGCGACTTTACTGCGATATGTGATTTCTATATTTGCGTCAGCCAAGCCTGTCTTCCTTTTCTTTTACTTGAATTGATAGACTTTGGCTTTCTAGTTTACGGCTTACCTCAGCAGCGCTCTCGGGGCGTTTTTGCTCGTCGAATTCAGTTAGCTGGCTAATTAGTGCCGCCAGCTCAACGCGTAATTTTGAATTGGCACCAATGGTAGTGTCAAGATGCAATTTCGATAACGGTGTGGGTTCGTGAGCTGAAAGTAAATAGAATAAAGTGGCGCCCATGGCATAAAGATCGCTGCGGCTGCTGGCCTGGCCCCGAAACTGCTCAGGGGGCATGTAGGCATGTTTGCCCACCACGGCAGAAGTAACATGCTCGCTTGTGTTTTGAGCCACGCCAAAGTCTATAAGTTTAATTTTGCCTTGATCGTCAAGCATCAAATTATCTGGAGTGAAGTCGCGGTGCACCACGTTTTGCCCATGCAAGTAGTTAAGAATTTCGCACATTTGCAAAGCAAAATCTTTTACTTGTTCGTCGCTAAATTGTCCGTTTTCGTGCACAAGTGTTTTTAGACTTTGACCTGGCACTTTTTCCATGACAAGAAAGCCACGACTGCCTTCAACAAATGAATCAATCACTTTTACTAGGCCTGGGTGATTGAGATTGGCCAGAAAGTCAGCCTCCGCTTTATATATGGCCAGTTGCGCTACGTTCTTTTCGCTATCGCTGAATACTGGCAAAATTGATTCTTTGACAATCAGATTGATCGCATCTTTATTTGACGATGCCGAAAGATTAGACGCCAGGTAAACAGTGCTTTGCCCACCCAACATAAATCGATCAGCAATTTTATAAGTGCCGTCTTTTATAGTGTCACCAGAAATAAGCGGCACCAGTGCTTCTGAATGCGGTGCCTTTGATATTCCGGAGAGCCAGATGTCGGTATAACTTGATTCGGCCGGTGGTCTGAGCTTGGCGATAGCATTAGAGTCTACCGGCACTAGCGGAGCATACTTTTCAATCGCTTGCGCTAAAATTCCTCTTTGCGAAGAACTGCCCAGGGCTCGTAGATCGATAAAAAGATTGCCCCCTGACTTGTTTTCGAGTATCAAAATATTTTGTTGTTTGTCGCGTGAGCCGCTTTTTTGAGACAAATCTATTTGATCGATTTCAGACCAACTAATTTTTCCCAGCTGTTTTTTTATTCCAAGCATCGCCAGATCTAAACTTAAACCCTTGCCGTTGATAGTCAATCTGTTGGCACCGATACAATAGGGCAGTGCCACAGCGACAAGCACAGTACCCAGAATTAAACCGAACACGCCATTGGCTTGGTTGTATCCCATGGCCGCTATGTCGTAGCTAGAAGTGAGCATTTTGAAGATTGTACTTAATATTGGGCCTATCACTTCTTTGAAGTAAGATCCTGCTGAGCGATCTAAATAAACAAGGCCGTATCTGCCTAAATAGTAGAAACCCACAAATATTGACGATGTACAGATCCAGGCTAGCCAGAAATATTTCTGATAACCAAAAAGCATTTGTATAAACTGACCTAAGAGCGGCCGGGTATCATAGTTTAATTGCGCTTCGCCGGAGAAGGTTAAAGCCTTGTTTGTCGCTCCCTGATTGCTGAGTGCCTTGCGTGCGGCGGTGGATATTTTGGCCTGTCCGGCGTTTTGTTCAATAGCGCGTAATAAGCTGAGGCGGTTTTCCGGCTTCAAATTTGATAATTTGATTGCTTCTGTTTTTTCTTTATCTCCCTTTTTAAACAGAAGGGTTATCTGATCAGCTTTGCTAACTTTGTCTGAGCCGTGCAAATTGCCGCTGGTATCTACTTCGAGCAAGTCTTTACTCTTGTATGTTTGACCCAGGGCAAAGCGAAAATGATTGCCGCTTATATAAAGTTTCTTGCCCAGCAATGCCATAAAAATGGCGGCATATATCCAGGGGAGAATATTGAAAATCATAGTCAAAGGCCGGCCATCGTTGCCTGCGGAAAATCCTATATATCCTGTCCAAAGCAAGAAGATAGGAAGGGGCAGCAGTAATATTTTCAACAAGCGCCTTGTGACCGGGCGATGCAAGCCGATTGCACAATTTAGTTACGCGTTTTGACATTTATCTAAGTGCCTCGTTTAAAAGGCACCGCGTGCAAGTTAGCGCTCCACAAAGACACGGTGTCTTTGACCTGGCTGCGGGCCTGATACTTGCCCATTGCCGCCGGGGCTGTACTGAGTCATGTTTTGCTGAGCAAAAGAAGGTTGAGCATAATTTTCTTGCGGATAGTTAGGTTGAGCGTAATTATTTTGCCCATAAGTATTCTGCCCATTAGTATTTTGAGCAAAGTTTGATTGCGGATAGTTTGCCGGAGCTGCTTGCGGTTTTCCACCGCAACCTTGTTGTGAGGCATAAAGTAACTGCTGATCAAAACTGGCTTGTGGTCGATTGGTCGGCATGCCTGCCGGCATTGCTGAAGCTGCTGCAGGCGGGGCGCTAATCTGGCCCACATCGTCGCGACCGACAGCCTGAGCCTCTCTTTCGGCATTGACACGTTGCTGGGTAACCCACGGCAATTCCATACCGTCATCGCCCCAGTCGATAATGAAGGGCAAGAGCATGATCAGGAAAACCACAAGCGCCCCAATAATTGGGATGATTGTAGGATTCGGTAAAGAGGTTATGGGTTTGTTTTTCTGGCCCTGTAGGGCACTGCTCCAACCAGGTGATTGATCAGGGTGGTGGCCAGGTATTCCACCGCCACCGCCGTTATGATGACTCATTGAGTGTCTCCGCCATGACCGTTATATATTAACCGCCATATCGACAAATATATAATTATTTCTCGAACTCAGTGGGAATTTCCCCGCCCCAGTCTAACGATCTGGTCGGCCATGGCTCTGGTGGTTTTGATCAATTTGGCATTGGGCAGGTCGGTAGAATTCATTTTTTCTCTGGCCTGCTCCAGGGTCCGGCCGCCTTTTGTGTGCCTGGCAAGCAGCCTCGGTTTGACTTCGGTCAATGTGCTTTCGATGTACCAGGCTGCGTCTAGAAGCGGTTTGACTTGCTGCCAGGGATTACTCGCCAGCAGTAGATAGTTGCCTTCGATGATTAAAAGTTTGTGCTGCGGTAACACGCGAATGGCATTGTCTGTTGGTTCTTCGATGGTTCGATCGAATGCCGGGCAACCAATTGCGGTGGCAGTCTGCTCACGCAAAGCTTTCAGTAACTCGATAAAGGCCTCAGCATTGAAGCTGTCTGGGATGCCCTTGAGCTCCCACAGGCCCCAAGCTTTTAGTTCGGTGTTGAGTCTGTGAAAGCCATCCATTGGCACCACAATCGCCAGGTCACTTTGCATTTTTTGATTGATTGCTTCGGCTAAATCTACGCTTAAAGTGCTTTTGCCTGATGCCGGAAAACCAGTAATACCGAGGAGATAGCGCTGATTTTCACCAAGGCTCGCGACCTTTTCGACGAGACCTTGAAGAAGTTCAGGGGGCAGTTTTTCACTTAATGACATTGGTTAAAAACTTGAATGATTTCGGAAAGGTTTTGGCTAAGCTGTCGTTGTATGGCACTGACATCAAGCGCGGATCAGCGGCGAATGCGAAAAGTTCTGCGAATAATTCGCATTCGCCTGCGCCATTACCTTGTGTGTAATAAGGAAATTTATTTTTCTGAGTATTCGTCAGCGTTTGCAAATCTTCTTGATAAAGCTTGGCAAAAGTCGTTTTGGCAGAAATGTTGTTGCGGCAATGATCAAATGCATGACCCTTTTCGTGGAGCATAGAAGCGCAAATTTCTGGATTTGGCCTCGGTACGCTGCTTTTCCACGATATGCGTTCCGAAATCAAAATCATTTTTGAATTGCCGCGGTACATGGCCGGGCAGTTGGTGTATCCGCCGCCGTGGACATATCCACGGGGTCTTTC
>JADYXQ010000024.1 GCA_021772135.1 Candidatus Obscuribacter sp. | reverse complement strand
GTCAACTTCCAGGCTGGTGGGAGCCGATGTAGGAGCGGAAGCCGTGGGCGTTTTACCAAAATTAAGAGGATTGGCTGTTGCAGCCGGCGCTACAAAAATTGCACTCAAGCCGAATGCCAATACCGTTAAAGCTTTCCTTGTCATGACGAATCCTCATAAATGCTAACTTGAGACTAATAAATCTTTTGCAAGTCGCCAGACGCCACTAAAAAAGTTTGGAGACGAGACTGATAATCTACAGCTAATAGTATAAGGAATAACTTGCCAACCGGTCAGACTAAGATTAGCCAGGCATGCCGCTTCAGCCGGAAAAGCGGAGCAAGCCTGATCGATCTCTTTTGGCTATACGATCGCCACTTGTTTGCGTAAATTCCCAACAGTAAAAGCATTGCTCTGGAGAGGCAACGCATATGCGCGCCGTGAAATGACCGCGCACAAGTATGAGTCAAATATTATCCAGCGTCGCTCAAATCGAGGCTTTTGCATGAATTTCTGCAAAGAAAGTGCAATAAGTATAAATGTTCATTCAAACCAGCCCCAGTTCTCTTGAAAGCTACATCTCTATTGGTCTATATTCTCTACTTCGCCTGTGCGCGATTGGGCTTTTGACTGAAGCTCTTGGAATTAAGCATCGCTTGATTTCGGGGTGGCGAGGCAAGAGCGCCTGAGGGCAGTAGTTTTTACGAACCAATCGCCTAGCTTTTCGACCCTTGAGGCGTACCCCGCCTGAAGGAATTTTCAAAGCATTCGGCGCTGGTGGCTCAGTTCAGTAATGCATTTTTGCATCTGAAGGCCGGCCACAAATTTAAAAAGGACAAGGGAGTGACTATTTCAGTGACTGAACAGCAGCTAGAACCCAACTCGAAATCAGAATTCGAGCGACTTCTCGAACAATCTTTAAGTTTCAAGTTTGAGCAAGGGGACATTGTCTCAGGCGGCGTAGTCCGTATCGAAAGAGACGGAATACTCGTAGACGTAGGCGGAAAATCGGAAGGCTTCGTACCGCAGAAAGAAGTCTCCAACATGCCTATCGACAAAATTGACGATGTCGTTAAAGTCGGCGAAAAGTATGAGTTCTACATTCTTAGAGAAGAGAACGAGAACGGTCAGCTTACGCTTTCGCTCAAGCGCGTTGCGCAGGCGAGAGGCTGGGTCTTACTGGAAAATCAGAAGAAGAACGACGAAACTATTCGCGCCAAGATTTCCAACGTTGTCAAAGGCGGCGTAGTGGTCGACGTTTACGGCCTGAGAGGTTTCGTACCTGCCAGTCAATTGCGCGTCAAAGGTACAACTCCAGAAGAATTGATTGGTATGGAAATTCCAATGAAGATTCTGGAAACAGACACCAAGCGCAACAAACTGATTCTCAGCCAGCGTCTTGCTGTGCAAGAAGAAAAAGCTGCGCAAAGAGAAAAAATTCTCTCTACTCTGGAATCTGGTCAGGTTGTTACCGGCGAAGTTGTGCGTATTGCAGACTTCGGCGCTTTCATCGACCTGGGCGGCCTGGACGGCTTGCTGCCAATCTCCGAAATTTCGTGGGAAAGAGTCAGCCATCCATCAGACGTACTGAAAGTTGGTCAAATGGTGACCACCAAAGTGCTGAAAGTAGATCAAGAAAAAGGCCACATCAGCTTGAGCCTCAAGCAAATGCAGCCTGATCCATGGAAAGAAATTGAAGACAAGTTCGGCGAAGGTCAAGTTGTGAACGGCACCGTTCGCAAGATTCAGAGCTTCGGCGCTTTCGTTCAAATTTATCCAGGTGTCGATGCACTTTTGCCTACAGTGGAAATGAGCGATCAGCCTACTGCTAAGCCAGAAGAAATCGTTCAAGTTGGTCAGCAAGTGAAAGCAATCATCAAGAAATTCTCGCCCAAGGAACACAAAATTTCCTTGAGCTTGAAGGGTATGGATGTAAGCGATCTTCTCAATTAAGGCTAGACCTTCTTAAAAGCATCGCTTAGCTTTGACAGGCTGACAACTGTTTTCAAATTGAAGAGAAAGACTCGGGCTTAGCCCGGGTCTTTCTTGTATGGTCAAAAGGAGATAGCATGGTCCGTTTATGTTAATTTTGTGGAAAGATGCTTAAACCCTGGCTCTGATTTACAAAATGGTAGTCATGTCATATGAATAACAAATGTAGAGTTGCCACTAAGGAGTAATTGAGATGCACTGGGACGACTTCATAATAGGCAATTGGCATGAGATTGCCGGAAAGATCAAGCAACAGTGGGGAAAAATTACTGATGACGACGCTTTAGAGATCGCCGGTAAGCGCGAACAGCTGGCCGCCAAATTACAGAAGCATTACGGACACTCCAAAGACGAAGCTGAAGAACATATCGACGATTTTCTCGCCTCACTGTAAAAATTTAAAACTTCCATCTATTCATTATTAGCAATGGCAATATCAAAACTGATCGGCCTGGTTCCGCCAATTGAAATATTCTTCTGGGTAGCTACTCTTGGCCGTGCTGTACGCATCTTTATCGGCGCCTTCATGCCACCGTCCATTGCTGCTTTTTCTTATAAACGCTTCAAAATCGCTTGCTTGTGGATGGGTCCCGAATCATTCCACCTGGTCACTCTGGCGGCGGTGGCCGTCTCTATTGCCCTGACCATTCAGTGCTGCCTGGAATTGCAAAGGTACCAAGCACAAGACATTTCAGGGGCGGTAATTTCTATTGGTCTTTTGCGCGAAATTGGCCCGCTCACCGTTTCTCTGGCCTGGTGCGCCCGAGTGGCAGCGCGCATTGCCGCCGAAGCGCAAGCTTATGGCGAAGCCGGCAAAAGCGAAGAATTTTGCCGCAGCTTTGTCCTTCCCAATTATCTGGCCGCTCTAACCATGGCTGTGCCGCTGGGTACGTATGGCCTGGTAGTGGGTTTTATCACCGCCGCCCTGGCGGCACCACTGCTGGACGTTTCCTCCACCACTCAATTTCTCCGCTCTGCCCACGAAGGCATCGAGTGGAGAGACATCGTCGTCTACAACGTCAAATTGATTTTGATCAATCCTACTGTAGGATTTTTTGCCGGTTGCGCGGCCGGTACTGCCACCACTCAAAGTGACAAGGCGGTTCCTTCAAACGCAGTAACCGCAACCTTTCTCGTTGGTTTTTTCACGAACTTATTAATTACCTGGGCTGGCTACATGGCAAAGTATTAGACGATGGAAGAAAAAGAAAACGCGCCAATGATTTCGGACGGCTCACTGGGAATTTTCACAGTGGTGGCACTGATCATGCTGCTCTGGGGCTATCTCTGGTTCAAGGGCACCGGGGCATTAATGCACGCGCAAAGCATCAATGTGGTTTTCCATGAAGTAGCTCAACTCAATGACAATGCCCCTGTTTATCTAGACGGCATACGCGTAGGTGCCATTGAAAAAATGGACTGGCAAAGTGAGCACCGTGTGCTGGTGCGTTTGAGAATTACCGCGAAACAAGTAGAGATTCCTTATGGTGCTACTTTTATGATTTTAACCAACGGTATCGTTGGGGCCAAATATATAGAGATCAAAATTCCGCAGATTCCGTATAGAAATGCAGGCCTTCCACGTCTGCCCGACGAGGCGTTAGTGCGCGGCGAAGACCCTGCTCGTCCAGAACTGGCTATCAACAAATTGGTAATCGCTTTAAGTAATATCGATCCGGTGCTTTTACAGAAAAACTTCAATGAAGACCGCAAGCGCTTGGTGCGAGCGGCTGATCAGCTATCTATTTTAGCCACCAAATCTTATCCTGTGATCGATAACGCCCTGCCTCTCGAGCAAGACCTGCGAGCAGTAACTAAAGAAATCAAACATACAACTCAGAAAATCAATCGCATTCTCGACGATCCTAATTTCAGCTCTGACCTGAAAGAAACCGTGACCAAATTGAAAGAGACCGCTGATTCGATTAAAGATACGGTTCGAGATATCAATTCTACTCTTTCAGATAAACCGCTGAGACGCGACTTGCTGGCGGCTTTAGACAAGCTCAGCCAGGCCACAGAAAATGTGCAACTGTCAGTGGCTTCAGTTGAGAAAATGTCGAACGATACCAAACTGCGCGACGACGTTAAGGAAATTCTTGCTCAAGCGCGCAAAACTCTTGATAAAGTCGATTCGATGTTCAGCCGTCCCGGTTATGGCAACGATTTGAAGATGACTCTGGCCACCACGCGCGAAGCCATCGGCCACCTCGATCTGGTCGCGCAACAGCTCAATCAGATCTTAGATAAACGCGCTCCGCTGATTCACTTGATGTTCGGCCGCCCTGGTCAACTGAAAGCAATGCCGGCTGCCAACAACAAAAAAGACAAAAACACAAAAGCTGATGACGCCAAAGTCGACCAGCAGCAAACCGAAAAGAAAAAATCAGAAGCGCAACCTCAGCAGTCTCCCGATCTTGTGGTGCCGCTCGAGGCCGACAAGAAACCTCTCAAACCGGCCGTTGATCCTGCGATAAATCCGGTCATAGAGCCTGCTATAGACCCGGCTCTCGATACTCAGCCTCTGCTGGTACCCAGTCCGCAACCCTCGCCTTAACCGCTTCGGCAAACTGCTCTGGCGATTGAAGCACGGCAATGCTTGTGCTGGCTTTAAGCTGAGTTTTGACGATATCTATTAGCAGCGGGATGGCACCTGTCGGCGCAAGCATTACAACGCGCTCGAGATTGGCTTGCTGACTGGCAATCCAAGTAAGCGCAAGTTCAGGCACCGCCGACGCGATGCGTTCGGTAGCTGAAGCGTCGACAAACCAGGTTAGCGGTTTAGGACAAAGACTGAGGCTCCGTCCGGCAGGCACTCTTTTACTTCGGGAAGCGCTTCTAAGTTTGACCACTTGCCTTGAAAAACCGGTGCGTCAAATTTTTGCCCGGGGCAATGGGCAATGATTGCCTTTTCAAAACCGTTGCGCTCGCAGTCAATCACCATCAGCCGGTCTGTGCTGGAGAGGTGGCGGGCAATGGAAAAATTGAGGCTCATGGCCTTATCGCTGGTAAAGACGTGGATAGTCTTGAAAATATGTTGATGTTTGAGCAATCATTCTGTCCATTGCTCGAAGACTTGCGACACCACGCTTGGTGACTGCTCGGCATCAATAAACCAGGCAGCGGCTGACGAAAACGTGCGAACTCTTCTGTGATTTCATCAAGTGCGATTGTACCCAGCTCACCTTTATCGGTGCCCGCTATGGCAGTAAAAATTACACCTGGCATTAATCGCTTAAATAGAAAGGCACACCCACCTGCTTTCATTCTGATCTCGCCGCTGGTGAGATTTTCTACCAGAGGCAACTGCAAGGCTTCGGAGGGCGCAACCATTTTCTACTCCTCTCAAAAGCCAGGAGCATGGTGCCCCTGGCTTACTGATTTTATGGTCTGATTGTGGAATTAAACGGGGCTATTCTTAGAATACTCTGTAGGAATAGTTACCGGCCAATTGCTTGTTATGTTGGTGTGAGCTGGTTTGAATGTCTTGAGCCAGTTCATCATAGTCAGCATAAGTGTCTTTGACGTGCTTGTAGTAAGCTCTGCTTTCAGTGTCGCTAGGTGTTTTAGCTTTCTGAGCATCGATACTGGCCAAACGATTGATGAAATCGCTGGAAGCGCTGGAAGACAATTGACCGTCAGCTTGCTCAATCAGAATACGAGCAAAGAGGTCGTCACGACGCATAGCTAGATCTTCGCGAGCAGCTGCGTAGAAAATGGTGATGCCGTTAGTGGCAGTAAATTTCGCCAATACGATTGGAAAACGTGAAGGGGTTGTTACTGACTTCCCGGAATAACCGGTGACAACCATTGTAGGAGCGGTCATTGCCGAACCTTGCAGAATAACTGGTCTAGAAGTAGTAGTGATTACTGTTGTGCTGGTATCAGCCATTGCTGGCAAAAATGAAGTTACAGCGGCGATGGCAGCCAATACTGGCCCCAAATTTCTTTTACGGATCATTTTAATCTGTCCTCCTGAGGTGACATTGGCCCCGACGGGCGAGTATGAAACTTGGTTCCATTTCTTTGGGTGTCTCGTGCAAAAATCAGAACTTTAAAGCCCTTTTTTTGATTCTTCCAAGTGACGAAGTTTTCTAATCACTAATTTCACGTCGAGCTACCTATTAATAGCATGCTTAGCTCTACTTATTGAACGCAAACATGCTCTCGACAATTTGTCTTGTTCCCGGCACCCTGTCAAGGTTATGCTCCAAAGGCGGGGGAGATTTTGCTCAATCGTTGAAAACCATGAGCCTGTTTGCCCTAAGAGAAAGCTTTCAAGCTTTTCAAGCGCTGGATACCAGTTTCGAGCTTTGGCAAGACGATTTGACCTGCGCAAAAGTTATCAGACCACTCCATTTGTAACGAGCAAGTCACAACAAATGACCGTCGGGTCTGATAATCAATTGGCCGGTATCGAGCTTTTCCCTCTTGGCATAATCGAAATCGATTAAGGCCACCAGGTAGTCTAAAGCCCCGGCTTAATATCCCAGTTATATGCTACGACGTCAAAACACCTTTTGACGCCACCACCCTCGGTACCATAAACTTTTTAGAAATCACTGCTTGAAAGAGAAGCACTTTTATTTTCAGGTCTTGGAGCACCAAGAAAGATTTTTCGCAAAGTTCCGCTTCCCAGCGCTCTGTCCACGCTTCGCACGGTGAATAACAAAATAAAAATCATCATGGAGGCCAGCTGGTGAGTTGCTATTAATACCAGCGTATCGCCCGATTCGGCCAGCAATTTTGCTGAACGCGGAAACAGGTGATCTTCCAGTCGGCCACCAAGATCAACGATCAGTGTCATACTCCCTGCTCAAGCATACGCTCTTTTCGCGTTGGCTTCACAGGCGGTTCTGCAGGCTGATTATTCATCACTTCAACTAAATTGTGAGGGAATTTTGCCTGTTAAAACAGCCTGAATAAAGGCTTGAACTACGTTTGGATCCCAGGCCTTGCCCGCGTTCTCAACGAAGTCGCTCTGAACCGATGTCGGATCTTTGCCTGGCCCTGTGCGCTTGGTCGATGCCAGCTCATGATAGCGATTAGCGAGGCCGACAATGCGAGCAGCCAGCGGAATCTCGTCGCCCTTCAAACCGTGAGGGAAACCATTGCCGTCGAATTCTTCATGGTGGGCTCGCACAATTGGCG
Organism: Candidatus Obscuribacter sp.; assembly: GCA_021772135.1. GTDB lineage: Bacteria > Cyanobacteriota > Vampirovibrionia > Obscuribacterales > Obscuribacteraceae. The sequence continues at coordinate 14,463 of JADYXQ010000024.1, read as the reverse complement.
CCAGGTGTTTTAAATCAGGGAATGATTCGAGCAACTCAGCTCCATCCATCGGGTGATTCATTACCAAAAGCAGCTCAGAATCAGCCAGGTCATCCTCGGCCTTTTGCAAGATCTGCGCCGCTGCGCCCATCTTACCAAGATCGTGCACCAGAGCCGCTTGTCTGATATGGTTAATGGCGTCTTGATCAAGGCCCATCTCTTTGGCAATGGCACAAGATATTTCGGCCACTGGCTTAGCATGGCCATTTGCATATTTGTCTTTGGCTTCAATTTGCGATACCCAGCCGTCAATGCGGCCAAGCATGCGAGCATCAAGGCCACCGGTGGCAAAAATATAGTCTGATGTCTCATTAGAGTTAGACATCAATTGATCTAGTTTCTTCTGCGCTGCGACTTCGTCGATTTCGGCGGCAGGTGGTTGTGGTGGCAGCTGTGGTGGCGCTTGCGACGCTGGTGGCACTGTGGAGCCCAGTCTGTTTTTAAGCGGCCCAGCACCTGATCCGGCGCGAGCTTTGCCCATCATCATGCCGCCGAGACCGCCAAGGCCGCCTCGAGGTGGTGGTGCACCGCCAGAGTTTGTACCAGCGCCGCCTGGTGTCGGAATGCTATCGAGTTTGCCCCAATCGGTTGCTTCAGCAGAAGCCGCTCCGGTAATAGCTGATTCTGCTTTAGGCGTAGGAATTGAATCGAGATTGCCCCAGTCAGACGCGCTCTCAATTGGCGGTGCGGCAACTTCGGCAGCAACTGGAGCGGGAGCTGGTGCTGGTTGAGGAGCAGGCACTGGCGCTGGAGCTGGAGCTGGTGCCATCACCGCTGGTGGTGCTCCCCAGATTGGATCAACAGCAGGAGTAGCCGCAGCAGGCGGTGTCACATCAATAGTGGGTGAAGCACTCGCTGCTGGTTCCGGCGCAGCTGTCACAACCAGCGAAGGCGGCTTAACATCAGGAGGAGCGCCCCAGGGGCTCGGAGCAGCAGTCCCAGTTGCGGCCACTGGCTCGTCTGCTATATCGATATCACCGAAATCTAAATCAGCATAAGGGTCGTCTTCAACAGCAGCACCAGGTGAGAACGAAAGCGGTATTGCTTCTAGAGCGGCAGGCGGTATAACTGTGCCCAGGGGAGGAGTGGCTCGCACTGCGCTAATTGTAGGTTTGACTTGCGCGACTTGTGGCCCCTGGAATTCGCCAGTGATTTCCTGAGCTTGCACCTGAGCGGTGCGATCGAAATTGCCGGCAGTGCCTGAAGTACTGGTTGACGATGCGGCAAGATTGGCGGCAATTGGTGCTGCCACAGGTGTTGACGCTGGAGCAGGAACCGGTGCCTGTGCCTGTGCCCGTGCCTGTGATGGTGTTGGAGCCTGTGCTGGAATTGGAGCTGGAGCTGGAGCTGGAGCTGGAGCTGGAGCTGGAGCTGGAGCTGGAATTGGCTTCGGCGGCACCGGTGGTGGTGGCGCTACTTTTGCGGCAGGCGGCACCGGCATTTGCCCGGTTTTGTTTGCTTGTGGAATAGCCTGCTGACCAAGTGCTCCTTTTAAGGCGCGGCGAACATCAACAGCTGACTTGCTGCCTTCGCTCGTAGGCATATTAACAATACGCTGGTGCAGCTGCATAATTGGTTCGCGTGCTTTTTTCTCAGCAGGCAATTTATAAAGAGCTTCCGCTACTTTATCAGCGACGTTCTGCACCATGTCGATTTCATTGCGCGTCCAGGCGCGGCGATAATCGCATTGCTGCAAAATCACACAGCCGTGTGTGCCGAACTGGCTGCGCAGAGATACGCCTAGAAGCGATTTAACAGCGATTAGTTGCAATTCTTCCTGCGCCGGTGAGACATAAGAATTTTGCTGACCTTCAAAAAGTTTCAGTGGTTCGCGCGCAAGCAGTGTCTGCGCCACGAGGGCAGAGTCACCGGAAGGCCAATAACACTGCTGCAAACTCTGCACTTTGTCTTGCTGCCAGAATTCATAACACTTCCAACCAGCCTGCTGGTCGTCTGTACAAATAAATAAACAGCGACTGACATTTAGCGCCTTACCAAGAATATTTACGACCATGAAAAGGGCGTCGCCTATTCCCAGTGAATAGGTCATAAGGTTGCCGATTTCGACTAAAAAAGTATCGCGGAAAGTGTCGCGCTGAACTATGTCGTTAATCTGCGCCAGGCGAATAATGTCGCCCAGTTCGCCTAAAACCACCCGCATCATATTCAACTCGTCAGGAGTGACGTCGTTTGAACGGCTCATAGTCATTGAACCGAAGGTGCGACCTTGCAAAACCAGTGGCAAAGTTGTGGATCGGCCGACTATGGGCGAACCGGTGGAGCGATACTCACAAATGGAAGTGACATTGGGATCGAGCGGATTGCTCAATAAAATTTGACAAGCATCAGCAGAAAAGTGATCTCCGAGCTCCTTAACGGTGGTCTCAAGAATCCTCTTTAAATCCCGAACTCCTGTCAGTTTTTGCACTAGCGGACTGTTCATACAGGCTTAAATTTACCTTCGCCGAAATGCGAAATCGCTGACATCAAATTTTCGACTCAATCATAGAGTATTTAAACTTTAGTCTACTCTACTTGTATATCACTGCTATGCCCGGCGCGGCACACCTTAAAAACCTGCGCCTGATAAATCATAGCTGCCGATATCAAGCGGCCAGAAAAGCAGAGATGGGCCCGAAGACCCGTCAGGGTAGTAGAATAGCTCAGGCGCAACGTTGACCGCATTCTAAAGAGGCCCTCGATGCCTAATTTACTCAACATCAATACTCCTCTTTCCATCGGCGATATTATCGGTCGGGCATTTCGCATTTTTCGCGTCAATATCGCCTTGATCGCTCAGGTATTGATTTTGCCCACAATATTGCTCTGTGTGGCCCGCATCGGCTTCATTCTGGGGCTGACATATTTTACAAAAGGGAAGGCTCAAGCGGCGGATCAAATGTTGTTCTGGGGTTTGGCTGGCCTGGCCGGCCTTGTCATTTTAATTATCGGCGGTTTTATCCTTTATTTGCGGCAGATTTCCCTGGTGCGCCTGTTCACCGGATTTGCGCCCACCTTTGCCGAGGCTCAGAAATTCGTTAAAGGTCGTGGCTGGTCTATGGTGGGCCTGGGCCTGGCTTACTTCGCAGCGATCATGGGTCTGGTCTTGGTCTGGTCAGTAGCACTAACGGTGTGTTTGCCCCTATTTGCCATGAAGGGGGCCGGCATCATCGCCGGATGTATCGGCATGACCTTTGGTCTGGCAGGTGGGCTAGTTTCGCTGCTTTACGTAGGCATCGTTGCGCACATGACGGTGTCGAGCATGGCGATCGAGTCAGATGGTCTAGGCACTTTGATCTCGCATTCATCGGCGCTGACAGCCAGAGCCTTTTTCCGTTCAATCGTCTTTCTTTTTGTCACGGCGATATCGGTTTCACTGCTGGCATACCCGCTCTCTGTGCCGCTGGTAATCGTTATTATGATTAATAGCGTTACACAGGGAATTATTGCCGGCGGCCCGCACGGTGCCGCGGAAGTGCCTATTTATATTCAGGTGATTTCGCAGGTCTGGGAACAGCTTATTAACATGATAGTTGGACCGATTCTATTTATCTGTTACGGTCTTTACTATTGCGATTTGCGCATGAGACAAGAAGGGCTCGATTTGATTGAACGGGTCGACAGCCTGGAGCTGCAATCACAGGCGTCCTAAAAATGGAATTCAAAAACATAGCTGGGCAAATTGGAGAAGTAGCGAAAAACTACGATTATCATGAGCCGCCCGGCGTTCTGGTCAAACTGCAAGAGTTAATGACCGCCATCGCCAGAGCGATTCGCGATTTTCTTGATCTGCTGCAACTACCTCAAACCGGCAGCAGTGACACCAAACTGGTGGGTAACCTGCTGCAGATTTTGTTAGCTCTGGCAGCAGTCGTGGCAATTGCAATCGTGATCTTTTTAGTGGTGCGCAGAGTGAAACATTTGCAAGCACAAAAGCAAATGACACTGGGCGAAATGATTGACGGCGAACGCGCCCTTGATAGTAAAGGCTGGCGCAATCTGGCTGAACAACTAACGCAGAACGGGTCGCTGAGAGAGGCCTGCCGAGCCATTTATATGAGCTGTCTGCATCGCCTCGACGAGTCTTCCATCGCCGTCTTCGCACCTACCAAAACTAATTACGAATATTTTTATGCTCTGAAACAATATCCTCCCATTGCCCAGAATTTCCGCACGCTGGTTGACCTGGTAGAGCTTATCTGGTTTGGCGGGAAAGCTGCTACGGCATCAGACTATCGCGAATGCGTCAGTCTTTTAAATCGCATCGAAGACGACGCCACCGCGGTAGCTCAGAACAAAAGCCAGGCAGCCGTTAAATGAATAACCTGAACAAATTGACAAAAGAATTTTTCTGGCAGCTGACTGCACTGCTTGTGGTATCAACAGGCCTTGTTTACGCCAGCCTCTCCACCGATAAACAACTAGACAAAATCATGCCAGAAGCTCAGAGCTGGGCCTCTTCTAGTAATTTAAAACCAAGCGGTATGTCGGCGGCACTGGAACTCTTTGAAAAAATATACTCAGGGGAGCGCCTGGTAAAAAAATGGCAGTTGCCTTATAGAAAACTGGGTGGGCATAAACCTACTTATAAAATTACAGACGATGCATTGAGCGACTTTCCGCAGGTGGCCAGTCAAAATCACGGTGTACTTTTCATTGTTAGCCCTGACCAATCTCTGGCCCAATTTGAAGTCGATGAATTACTGTCATGGGTGGCCAAAGGCAATTATATTGTTTATCTCGATAGCTTCATGCTGCGCACCTCCAGGCGTCTGCTCGATAAACTTGACGTTGACGTGCGGCAACTTGAGCCTGCGGCTGTGAACAAAAAAAGCGACGGGCAAAATCCACTTAAACCGCTACCTTTTTATCAGCACTTGCGTCAACTGCAACTGAGCGCCGAACACAGCCTCAAGGGCGGCGACGGGCTTGCCACCGTAGACAGCGCTTGCATTATTACCGAGAAAAAATATGGCAAAGGTAAAATTCTCATTAGCAGCTGCCCCAATTTGATCATCAACCGCCAGATCAGCCGTACCGAATACTGGCCTAATTTTCAATTCATCGCCAACTGGGTAGCCACTACAGACGGTGACATCCTATTTGACGAACGTTGCCACGGACTGAGCGAAGGCGTCAACGTTTTCTATTACTTTTTACATGGGCCGGCCGGCTTTGTCAGCGCGCAAATACTTTTGCTCATCGCTATCGCCATTGCCAGTGCCAACAAGCGCTTCGGTGCGTTGACCTTCGTCAACAACAGAAGAACGATTTCCAACCTTGAGCACATCAATGGTCTTTCAAATACTTACCTGCGAGCTAATGCCCGACAAGCGGTAATTGAAATCATCTGGCAAAGTTTGCGTTTGAAAATATGCAAGATGTTGCAAATCTCTCCGCACGAAGACAATGCGAAGTTGATTGAAGAGCTTAAAGGTCGCGGTACACCGCAGGCTCTTGAGATGGCAGCTGTTGCCGAGCGCTGCGAACAAGCAGTGGCGAATCCAAACTTAAATGACGACCAGCTAAGAGAGCTGGTGGCCTCGTGCGATAAGATATCGCAAAGTACAGAGCGACGTTTGACAACTTCAGGTAGATAATCAGGGGACAAGATGCAGCAACCAGCAGCAGCAACAAGCAGTACAGAGATAAGCGAAGAACTGCTTAAAATCAAAGATACCTTTGACAAGCTGCGCGTCGGCCTCAACGAAAATATCGTCGGCCAGGACATGGTAGTAGATCAGTTGCTGACGGCGATTCTTGCCGACGGCCACGTGCTTTTAGAAGGTGTGCCTGGTACGGCCAAGACAATGCTGGTGAAAACAGCAGCATCTCTTGTCGGCGCCAATTTCGGCAGAGTGCAATTGACCCCAGACATGCTGCCGTCTGACATCCTCGGCACCAATGTTTATGATTTGAACTCCCGCACTTTTACTTTACGCAAAGGCCCCATTTTTACCGGCATGTTGCTGGCAGACGAAATTAACCGCACACCACCTAAAACTCAATCGGCTTTGCTTGAAGGAATGGAAGAGCGCCAGGTCACCCTTGATGGCCACACTCATAAATTGCCTGATCTATTTATGGTGGTGGCGACGCAAAACCCGGTTGAGTTCGAAGGCACTTATCCTTTACCGGAAGCCCAACTTGACCGCTTTATGCTCAAGATTTTAATCTCATATCCCCAGGGCGATGCCGAAAAGCAAATGCTGCGCAACTGGCAATCGGGTCATTACAGCCGCTTTGCGGCACCTCTGACACCGGTTTGCAGCGAAGCCGACATCGTGCAATGTCGCAAGCTGCTCGTACATATGAAAGTAGAAGAAAGCATTCTTGATTATGTGGTGGCACTAAGTCAAAAATCACGCAATATCTCCGACCTTTCATTAGGAGCGAGCCCGCGGGCTGCGCTGGCCTGGCTGGCAGCAGCCAAGGCGCACGCCGCTATTGAAGGACGCGACTTTGTCACTCCCGACAATATCAAATTTGTGGCTGAGCCTGTTCTAAGACACCGGCTTTTGCTCACGGCAGAAGCAGAGTTAGACGGCGTCACGGTTAATCAAGTCATTACTAATTTGCTCAGGCAAGTTCCAGTGCCGCGCTAAGCTGTCAGGTAAGGTGAAAATTTGATCGCCAGCACAAGGCTCTATTTAATATTGATACTAGCCATGGTGCCAATGGCCGGCGCCGCCTGGTGGCCGCATTTTGCTTCTGAGTTAATCAAGCTTGGCCTGGCCATTGATATTTTGCTGGCAATCGCACTGGTAATTGAGTATCAAATCACGCCCAAGCCAAGCTCCATTGCAGCCGCGCGTCAGGTAGAAGATCGCCTTTCCATTGGCCGCGATAACAAAGTCAGCCTTGAAATCACCTATAAAGGTACAGCTCCCCTGCGGTGTGAAGTTAAAGACGATGTGCCGGCCGGAATGGAATTTGATTCGATCAGAGCACAGATTTTTCGCACAACACTAAAGCCGCAAGAGTCAATCAGCCTTAATTACAACTTGCACCCGCGCAAACGAGGCTCATATACTTTCGGCAAAACCAATATTCGCTATTTAAGCCTGCTTGGTCTTACCTGGCGAGAATTAAAAGTTGATCTGACCCGCAACATCAAAGTTTATAGCGACTTAAAAGCATTGCATGATCTTTCAGTCAAACTCTCACATTCTTCTGAGTTAGGCGAGTTGCACCAGAAGAAGCGCGGTCAGGGCACTGAGTTTGCTTCACTGCGAGAATATGCAGTGGGTGACGATAGCAAAGCGATTGACTGGAATGCCACCGCCAGACGCGACAGACCGGTGCTGCGCACCTACGAAACCGAACAAGAACAAAGACTGCTAATTCTGGTTGATGCTGGCCGCATGATGGTAAGCGATCTGGAAGGTTTGACTCGCTTTGACCGCGCACTGAATGCAGCTCTCTGCCTGGCTCTCACTGGTCTGTCGCACAACGACCAGGTAGGCATCGGTATTTTTGCCGACAAACCACTTTTATATTTGCCGCCCAAGCGCGGCAATATATATATGAATCGTATTCTAGAAGCAACGTTCTCGGTAGAAGCGAAGATGGTCGAACCAGACTATGCAGGAATACTGGCATACTTTGCCTCGGCACAAAAAGGGCGCTCACTGATGGTGGTGCTCACCGACCTGACCGACCCGACCGGATCGCAAGCACTCTTAAGCGGTTTGGCCAATCTGGCACCGAGGCACCTGCCATTTTGCGTTACCTTGAAAGACAGGCAGGTTTTAGAAATGGCGCACGCCACAGGCACTGTTGCCACTGCCGGCCATGATGCAAGTGAGAATGCAAGTGAGAGCGCGAACGAGACTAAAACCAAAAACCCTGAGCTCAAGGGGGCCGCTAAAAGACGCGCAGTTGAGACCATTTATAAACGCGCTGTAGCTATCGATTTACTGAACCAGAGAGAAATCGCCCTCTCCACATTGACACGCCGCGGTTGTCTTGTGCTCGATTGCCCGCCTCAAGATTTATCAGATAAACTGGTAGAAAAATATCTGGAAGTCAAAGCTAGAGCGCGACTTTAAGACATCGCGGAATTTACACCAGGCTGTTGTCGCAGGCATATTTGACTAAAGCAGTGCGGCTTTTTAAATTCAACTTTTTGCGAATGCGCGATGCGTGCAATTCTACAGTCGATTCAGTTAGGAATAATCGCTGGGCAATTTCTTTATTAGCAAAACCTGAAGCAATCAACTTCAACACTTCCATTTCGCGAGAGGAGAGCGGCGGCGCGTCGTCCAAAATCGGACGCTCGTCCAGGCGACCTACAGGTTTAGCTGCCGGTGCTTTGGCAGCCACTTCTAGAGCGTTGGTCAATTGCTGGGTCAAGTTGCCCAGCAAATTCATGTGGAAAAGCTGGTCTTTAACCTGGTGATAAGTCTGACAATGAGAAAGGGCGATAGCGGCTTGCGAAATCGTCATTTCGATAGTTTCTAAATCTTCCTCACTCCACACGCGGCCCTGATCACTCAACACCAGTATGACCACACCGAACTGCGCGCCTTGATGAGAAAGCGGCGCTCCGGCCATAGCCCTAATGCCGCTGTCGGCAAGCACGTCGATGTCGCGTTCGCTCAGGTGTTTCGATTGCTTCAATTGCGAGACTTCGTTAATACCAAGAGTTTTCTGTTGAAACAAACTGACGGCGAACATAGGGAACTGACCAGTGCGGCCAAGACCGAGAGGTGAGAGATCAGGCTCGACATATTCATGAGTAACCATAGGTTGCGAAGGGCCATCTGTGCGGATAACCAGGCAGCGAGTGGCTTTAAAAATTCGTCCGAGACTGTCGGCTAGAGTTTGCAGTAAATAATCACGATCGAGTGATGAGTGCAGTTTGCAAACCGTCTGGCGCATCCAGCGCTCAAATGCCAGACGTTTAGTGACACCGTCCATGGCATCACTTTCTTCTGCGCTCGGCTTACCTACAAGCTCATTGTCGGCATTATTTAAAAAATCGCGCGGAATAAACTGCAGACAAACCAGACTCTCTGATTGACCCGTTAGTGAAACAAGAGCGGCAACACAACCAATTTGTTTGAGATCTGAAGCCGAAACCGAAAAACAACTATTACTGACAGCGCGTGAAAGCGACTGCTGCAGAGCATCGAGAAAATTTTTCGAGCCTGGAAAAACATTTTTAAAAGGCTGGCCAAGCAAGCTTTTACTACCTGAGTCAAACAAATTGCGGGCGGCCAGATTGGCTCTTTCAACAGCCAGTGAGTCACGGCGCAGCACCACAGTCGGTAGCGCCGAAGCTTCAAAATTAGGTTGACTGAGGCCGCCTAAACCAGCATCATCAGCCGACGCACTGGTCTGCAAATTGAGGCCGGAGGCAACCATGCGAGCGATCACCTGACCCAGATCGAGCAGCTCTTCTGAAAAACCGCCCACAGTAAGCGGCCTTTGCATTAAAAGCAAACCACTGATCTCGCCGGCGAATACCAGCGGAAAAAGCACACAAGTGAGATCATCTTTCGAACCGCAAAATTCTTCCAGATCTCTCAGCGTCAGTGGCGTCTTGTCCAAACACGCCTCATCGAGAGGCACCCACTGTTCCTGCCGCAATAAACCATGCAGCTCACTTTGTGCTGGAATTTCTAAAATTGCGCCAGCAGCAGCAGGAAAAGTCTGCCCGGCTTGTTCACTATTGCGAACAGAAGCCATGCGACTGAGTTTCAAGCCGTCAAAATGCGGATCTTCGACTACGGCAAAAAGTGTGCACGAGGTCAGCTCAAGAGCGCGTCGGATAGCTTCCATATCGCTTTGAAAAAAGTCGCCGCTTGCCCGCCTTGAACTCTCCGACAACTGCTGCAGCAGCTTGACCAGCGGAGTGAGCAGAATTTCGTGCTCTTTTTCGGACGAAATTTTTTCAGGACCGTTCATACTTCAAATCGCGCCTGCGAACACATAGGTTTGGATCCGGAACATTTGGCCGCCGGCAAAAGTCTATTTACCGGTACTCTGATTATATTGCTTTCGTCCGACCAGCTTCGCAAAATCTACCTTCATAAGCACCGGAAAGGAAGTTAGCGACCGCAATTAGAGATACTTATGTTCATTTGCACGTCTCCGGGCACCTACGCTCTGAGATTCTTTCGGTCATGGTGCAGGAGAGATTACAATGCAAATTTAATATTAATCCACCAGACAGATGATGGGGCTGCGCGGCCTCACCTCCCACAGATTCAGGAATTACGCCCCTTCCACCTGACATCAAGATAGTATAGAATTAATATATGTGAGTGTAGCCCACCAGGAGTCCGTGCATATGTCCAGCGAATCCACAGCAAAGAAACCGAGCGCTCAAAATTCGTCTCTGCGCAACCTCAAGCGCCAGTTCGGCCGCCGCATGGTTGAGACTTTGCTTCTGTCACCTACTTTGATTGATGATATCGACAAGATTCGCGCCGCCGGCGTGCGCATTCGTCTGGTTGACGGCCCTTGCCGTGCCTACTACGACCGTAAGAAACGCACGATTTATATCGGTCGCTGGTGCCCACGCAACTACAAACTGATAAGCATTGCCCACGAATTTGTACACGCTCTGGTCAAACCGACCATCGATCCCGTTCCCGGCAAAACCGGTCGACAAGAATTTATCACCCGCTGCCTGGAAGAAGAAACCGAAGCGATTGTGCATGAAATCGAAATCGTAAAAGACTTGCTCAAAGCAGACATTCCGGTTGATCCAAAAGAGCTTGAGTGGCTGAAGCGCTACAAGCGCGGCGGTCGCAAAGCGATTATCAAAGCGCTGCAGAAGACCATCACGTCTACAACAGGCGAAGATTATCCTGAATATTACGGCAGCTGGTACGACGAAATCGTGCCTTTAGCTCAGCGCCTGCCTTAGGGTCGTTCAAAGTCGAAACTAAACCGAATAAGCCAGGCTGGGGAAATCTTCGTTTTCTTCGACTGAGTCGATAGTGAACGGTTCTGTCGTTAAGGCGCAGGCATGGGGTAGCAACCTTCGCACTTCTTCAGCGATATAACGCGCTTGCACAATGCGGCTGTGCAAGTGGATTGTCTCGTATTCTAGCTTGATGCGAGTGCCGTCCACGGCCGTCACTTCTCTGTGCCGAATCAAGCTGGTGGCCTGGCGCACAACTTCTTGAGGAGTTTTGATCACAGCGCGAGAGTGAGTGTGGGGAAGAAGGCTTCCGGTGGCGTCATAGGTGCGGTCAATCCAGGCTTCACCGGCCACTCTAATGCCGGCGCGTTCGCCCGCTTGCAAAAGCGTATTGCCGGCTGGGCCGACCAGAACCAGCCAGCGGTCGTATTCAGCCAGGGCTTTAGCCACAATTGTGGCTATACGAATATCGTGGCTCATTTGCCGATAGAGAAAACCGTGAGGACGAACTTGAGTTACTTCCAGGCCAAAGATGCGGGCCATTCCCGACAGCGCGCCTAATTGATAAAGAATTGAAGCTCTTAGTTCGTTAGAAGAAAGGTGAATTTCGCGGCGACCAAAACCAGCCAGGTCGGGATAACCGATGTGGGCTCCCAGAGCCAGACCATAGTAGCGGATACTCTCTAAAGCGGCTTCCATTAAGACCGGATCGCCGGAGTGGGCACCGCAAGCCACATTGGCCGAAGTGACGAAAGGCAATACTTCTTGCTCGCCTTCAACCCGGTAGGGGCCATAACCTTCGCCAATATTAGTATTGACGTCGACGCCGGTAGACAAAAGTATTCTGGCATTACTGGGGGCGAAGACTGGCTGCGCTGCCGGTGAAGGGGCAGAATCGCGACCGCCGCGTCCTCTCTGATGCTTGGTTCTGCGCATCTAATTTGCTCCTGGGAAAATCCCAAGCATAGGGAAAGGGCTTAGTTTAGCAGTTTGAGAGTTAATTTCTAATATCAGAGTAAACCCTATAGCTTTGTGTAAAGCTACAATTAAAATGGTGTCATACCATGTACGCACACAGGTTTTACCAGCGGAGCAATTACTTGCAACGATTTACTTTTGCCATTTTGCCCACGCTGCTGGCCTTGAGCCTTGGTCTTGTCAGCGTCCAACCTACTCCAGTGCAGGCAGTGGTGGGTCCGGGAGAAAGCCCTGTGCAACTCAGATTTGCCGCTATGGACGCTTTACTGCATGGCAACAGCAAAGACGCTTTAGATCTTTTTGACACCGCTATCCAAGAATCGATTCAGCAGTACGGTGAAAGTTCTACTTTTGTGGCCGACCTTTACTACGAAGCCGGAACGGTGGCACTGGAAAGCAGTCAGTTTCCTGCGGCCGAGCATTATTTAACCCGGGCCGTAAAAATTAATCCTTACTCCACCATGGCCAAAATCAAATTGGCCGAGCTTTATCGTTTGCAAATCAAACCGGTGGAAGCAGCAAGACAATTTCGTCAGGCAGTGCAAATTAATCCCAACTCGCCGGTAACAAGACATGCTTATGTTCGCTGGCTGGCAGCTAACGGCTCAACCTCACAAGAAAATGCCATCGCTACTCAAGAGTCTCTCAAGCTGGCTATGCTCAACGCACAGACAAATGAACTCAGTCGTGCCCGTGACAGAGGCGCACGCCCAGCCGCTGTTACGCTCTCTCCCGCACTGATCGCACCAATGGGCAAAGGCGCAGCAGCTGAAACTAATGCGGTCAAAGCGACAGCTAAACCCGTGGCACGACCTGCTGAAGCCGAAAAACCAGCTGAAATAGTTAAAGCGACAACTAATCCAAAAGCTGTTACCAGCCTGTTTCCATTTAAACACGTAAATAAAGCTTCGGTTTTAGAGAAAGAAAAAGAAAAAGCTCAAAAGCAGCAAGAAGAATTAGCTAAGTTGGAAGCGGCCAAAAAAGAAGCGGCGCGCAAAGAAGCCAATGCCCGAGAAGCCGGGGCGCGTGCAGCAGCAGAGCGCGAAGCATCCCTGCGAAGAGCTTTGAAAGCAGCCCAGGCAAAAATTAAACAGGCTCAAGCGAAAAAGCCTGAACCAGAAATTAAGCCAACAGCGAAAGCGGTAGAAAAAACTGCTGAAGCCGAACCGAAGAAAGTAGAAGCGCCAAAAGCCAAAGTCGAAAAAGTTGAAAAAGCGGTGCAACCAAATATAGTGCCGTCGGCTCAGCCTATGTATCAGCCGCCGATGATGTATCAAATGCCGATGATGCAGGTACAGCAGCCGCCTAAACCGAAAGGCAAAGCCAGCCGTACGACTATGGTGCCTCCGCCACCACCGACGATGCCCATGTATCCACCGATGCAGATGATGCGTCCGCAGATGCAACCATATCCGCAGCCACAGGCAGTTGCAGCCCCACCGGCTCCTAAGCCTAAAAAAGTGGCGCCTAAACCGGTGAAAGAAGAAGCAGCGGAACCGGAAGAAAAACCAGCCGTAATACCACAAAGCTCCGAACCAGATTTCTTAATAGACTGGGGCGGCGGTAAGAAAAAAGGCAAATAAATTTACTGCTTCTGCTCAGGGGCGGCGGCGTCGGCAATGCCGCTACCACCGGGTCGCAATCGTTTAACCTGGTCCGGAGTGAGAATTGCTCGGATAGCTAGTAAATCATCTAACTTGTTGGCGTCGAGGCCATCTAACAAATTGCGCAGCTCATGCCGCTTAGCCTTAATTTGAGCGGTGGTAAATGAAGGGTCAAAAATCATCTCCCTCATCTCAGCACGTTTGCTTTTGATTGACTGCATAATTTCTTTGCCCACACCTTTGTCTTTAGAACGCAAAGCGGTGATGCGACTTTTTTGCTCTTCAGTCAAATTGAGCTGCGAAAGATCGAGCGTCGCTCGCCCCATTGCACTGCCCATATCACGGTTCATATTGCGGCCCATACCGCGCCCTGCCACTCCAGCGCCAGCAAAGTTGCGACGACGCATCGGTCTATCAACGTCGGCAATACCTGCAGGCGAAGTTGCAGCGTCAGCGGAAAAGCGGCGTTCTCTCAAAACCCGCTTAAGATGTTTGCGCTCACCATGTACCGGAGCAACGTCACTTTCTTCAATCGGAGCTGAATCGGTTGGCTGCGCCCCGGCGCGACCGCTGTCGGTGAAAACTGGCACCGTCAGCAACACCAGCAAATAAGTGCAGGTTGTAAGGAGTGTTTTCACACCCTTATAGTTTGATTGCATACAGGCCGTCCTCGTTGGTGCTGATGCCAAGATCTGAGGCATTATCAGTGTTGTCGTAATCATACAGGGCAACCAGTTCTTCGCTGTCATTGATCTGATTCTGATTGATGTCCTGCTTATGATCTTTTGTTCCGCCGCTATTTCCAGAGGCAGCCAGCATCTGGGTTGTGGCGGTGGTGGGAATCTGGTGCGGTTTAATCGCTAGAGCGGGAGCGACAACCGGTTTAGTAGCCACAACATGATCGGGCAAAACTGGCTTCTGATAAGCATGGTCTCTTACATGGTCAGTTACCTGGTCAGTTACCTG